>JAHDHW010000023.1:23155-44692 GCA_020631105.1 Saprospiraceae bacterium
TTATCTACTTAAACTTTTTAGCCTATTTATGAGGATCAATTTAAAATTATGAACGAACAATTTATCCAGGCCGGAATTGTAGTAGGGGTTATCATCGGGACGATTCTACTGGCTTACTTTGTAAAAAGATTTTTTCGAAGGCTTATTCGAAAGTCCATGACGGAGACCGGAAGAGATGTTACCAATTATCAATTCCTTCGACACATTGCGCAGGTAGGTATTTACATTGTTGGGTTTAGTATAGCAATTTATCACATCCCCCAGTTGAGGACTTTGGCCAATTCAATGTTAGCAGGTGCGGGGATACTGGCCGTTGCAGTTGGTTTTGCATCACAACATGCGCTTGGTAATATTATAAGTGGGATATTCATAGTCATATTCAAACCTTTTAAAATTAACGATCGACTCAATATTCGAAATATGGTCGGGATCGTTGAAGATATCACCTTGCGGCATACGGTCATTAGGGATTTTGAGAATAAACGTATTCTGATACCGAATACCGTGATTAGTGATGAGATTATTGTGAACGCTGACTTTGCAGAAGAAAAACTATGTAAATGGATAGATGTGAATATCAGCTATGATAGCGATCTTAAACTTGCTAAAACTATTATGGCAGAAGAGGTACAATTGCATCCGATGCATGTTGATCCGCGAACACCTCAGCAGATAGAAGAAGGAGTCCCTGAAGTGGTCGTCAGAGTACTTGCTCTAGGGGAGTATTTCGTAACACTACGAGCATGGGCCTGGGCGAAGGATGCACCGAATAGTTTTGTAATGTCCTGCGATTTATTGGAGAGTATTAAAAAGCGGTTTGAAGAATCAGGAATAGAAATTCCTGTACCTCATCAGAAAATTATTTTCAAGGACCAAGCGATTAAGCCTTAAGTATTAGAATCATCATGGCAAAACGAAAAAAGAAAGTTGGCCTTCCTCCGGGTTCCATTATTTTTACAGGAAATCAAAAAGTAGAAAAAGTATTGCTTCATTATTTGCAATATGATTCGGAGCAATTTAAAGAAGATACTTTTGATAATCACTCCGAACTTATTTTGGCGAATGACGATGAGTCCATTGTGGATTGGTATGATATCCGTGGATTACACGATACAGGATTAATTGAAACTTTAGGAAAGCAGTTTCAGGTACATCCATTGATACTGGAAGATGTAGTCGATACTCATCAGCGGCCAAAATATGAAGAGTATCCCAAGGGTGTATTTCTAATTGTTCATGCGATACATTTTGATGCAGATAAAGTAGAAATTAGTAAAGAGCAAGTCGGAATATATTTTCGGAAAGGGCTTATTTTATCTTTTCAGGAAAGTGATACTGATCTCTTTGAACCCGTCCGGAAGCGTGTTCAAATGGGGAGAGGGCGGATTCGCCAGCGAGGGGCGGATTATCTGGCTTATGCTTTGATTGATACCTTGGTAGATAATTATTTTGAAGTGATGAATAGGGTAGAAGAGGTAATAGAATCCATCGAGGATAGTATCTTATTATCAGAAGGGCATCATGCAAAAGAAAGAATACATGGACTAAAGAAAGAATTGATGGTAATCCGAAAATCTATTGCTCCTTTGCGGGAAGCAATCAGTCGTTTCTCCAGAGCGGAATCTCCTTTCATTGAAGAATCCTCGACGGTGTATATCAGAGACCTGTATGATCACACGATACAGGTGATGGATGTTGTGGAGAGTTATCGGGATATGCTAAATGGCCTTCAGGATTTATATCTTTCAGAGATTAGCTTTAGGATGAATCAGGTCATGCAGGTATTGACGATTATAACGACGATATTTGTTCCGCTGTCTTTTTTAGCAGGATTATATGGAATGAACTTTGAGTTTATTCCGGAACTGAAATTTCGCTATGGTTATTTTGTTTTGCTAGGTGTTATGCTCTTAATTTTTATTGGTTCGCTGATATACTTCCGCCGAAAAAAATGGTTCTAACGAACCTTTGACGCTGAGACATGCGGAAAAATACCTTGATAGATGATAATGGAGTAATGCATTTTTATTAGTTTGTATAATCATTACAAGCAGTAAATTTATAAAGCATGAAAATTATCTATCTTCTGATCACCCTGATCATTGGCTCTGCCTCGTTACAAGCACAAATAACCATAAAGGGGCAAACCCTTAATGCCGAGTCCGGCGAAAGTATTCCTTATGTCAATATTGGTATTACGGCGAAAGCCAAAGGTACGGTGAGTGATTTTGAAGGGAAGTATAGGCTAGTTGCTGAAACTGGTGATATGGTTACCATTTCTGCTATTGGTTATAAAACAATCGATGTTAAAGCCGAAGACTTAAAAAGAACTCCGCTCATTCAGTTGGAAAGTAAAGGGTATGAACTTTCAACGATAGAAATAGAAGCTCAAAGGTTTAAATCCGGAGAAGTTATGCTTGGTCTCAAAAATAAAACCAGAGGGCTGAGTATCGGATTTGGTAGTGCACAGTTAGGAACAGAAATCGGAGCATTGATTGAGGTAGATCATCCTACTTATATTAAAAATGCTAATTTCGTGCTCAATCATGCAAAAGGGGATAGTTTATTATTTCGGGTAAATATCTATTCTTATAAGGATGGTAAAGTTGGAGATAATTTGTTGCCAGAAAATGTTTTTATTAAAGAAAAACAAAGGAAAGGGACAATTACAGTTGATTTGTCTGCCTATAATTTAATCCTGGATTCCGATGTGATGTTAAGCCTGGAGTGGCTAAGAAACTTCGATGAAGTAGGCAATAAAAACATAACTTTTGATACCAAGAAATCTAGAAAACTCAAAGGTGTTTATGCAAAATACTTTAGCAATGGAACCTTTCGGAAAGTCCCTTTTAAAGCAAAACTCAAACCTTGTTTTTATTTTATCGGGAAGGAATTGGAATAGGTGATTTAATGTAAGCGAGATTTATGGAGAATAATATTTTAGATGATCAGTTTAAAGGAGGATTGAGTTCAGCTGGATCTCTTGATCCCGAGACTATCAAGCTAATTAATACGAACAAGGTTCAATTGAATAAAGCGGCTCGTAAATTAAAGAATGCGAGGAATGCTTTACTCATTTATTCCGGAGTTATATTTTTGTATTTACTCTACAGCTACTTAACGGATTCATTTCAGGTTGATGCACTTTTTGAGGGCCTTATTATTGGAGTAATGTATTTGGCATGTGGCTTAGTTGTAAAGTACCATCCGAAAGTTGCTTTGTTGACTGCTTTAATAATCTTTGTATTATACTGGGTGTTTTATATCCTTGTTGACGTCTCTTTTCTTCATAGAGGGATTGTATTCAAGGGGCTCATGCTTTATTTTCTTATACTAGGCGTAGATGGCGCTTTTGACTTTAGTAATAAATTAAAAGCCTTGATTAATCTGGGTGTTTCTGATGAAGAAATTGATCTGGCAAAGTCTTATAAAAGACTTCCACCGACTAGTTTAAGAAAAGTATAAGGTTGATTAGATAAATCATATAAAATGAAATTTAGGATAACAAACTTACCAGAGATAAAGATGATTGGTGAAAAAACAATCATGTCGGTCTTAGAGAATAAAACCCGGGAACTCTGGCAAGGCTTTATGCCCAAACGGGCAATGATTGAAAAGCGGGAAGGGAGTGAATTTTATTCTGTTATTATTTATGATGACCTTTCTTATTTCGCAGCTTTTAATCCGGCGAATACTTTTGAGAAATGGGCAGCAGTACAAGTGTCATCAACAGATGTAGTTCCGGAAGATATGTCTGTGCTCATAATACCTTCAGGGCTATATGTTGTCTTTAATTATATAGGAAAAGCATCTGAAGCTCAAAGTGCGTATCAATACATTTTTGGAGAATGGCTACCTAAGTCAAAGTATCAATTGGACGATCGTCCGCATTTTGCTAAGATGGGAGATAAGTACAAAAACGATAGCCCTGATTCGGAGGAAGAGCTTTGGGTGCCGATTAAGGAATGAGACTAAGCTTCACTTTTTTCAATTAAATATTTCCAGTAGCGTTTCGGGACATGTTGTACATGAAGCTTGAGATTGCGTCGTTCTGGTATATCAACGGCGCGGAAGTAACTTTTCCAGAGTTGTTGATATTGGTTTTCAGCGCTTGTTAATACTTCGCCTGCGAGGTAACGATGTTGGTTTTCGCCGAAAGTAATGAAGCTCAGCGAATCCTTATAATGAATACCATAGCGACGTTTCGTATCGTAGATCAACCATTCAAAAGCCGGGTAGCGATCCACAAAATGTTTTCCGATTAAGGGGATTACATTAAAATCAGGATTGATGAGGCTTGTCATCATGCCATCTTTAGTCTCTTGAAACCGAACAAAAGCATGCATGCGATGTACTTCTCTTCCAATTTGTTTATTGATTTGGTGGAGTTGCAAGATTTGCTCATCGCGATAATTCTGCAGCACATTCTCTTCATGTTTCATAGCTGTCCGCACAAAATGAAAAATGAGCATTTCGATGCCGGGCTTTTCAGAAAGGAAGCAACGGTAGATAAGATTAGACGCTTGTTTTCCGCATTTTTTCTCCAGTCCTTTTTTGACTCGATTGGAATAGGTATCGTCAGTGTTGATAGTCACGACCTGGTCAAAGAGACTTTTTTGGTGTTTGTCTTCTGCAACAATCCTAAGCGGAATCGTTTGTAATCGATAGCTTTCGAAAATGGCGGACAGCAGCCCTTCGTAGGTAGCATCATATACAAAAGTCATAAAAAGGCTTTATGTAGTTAATAGTGTAGGAGTAGGAGCAAAGAGATTGAGTTGCCCGGGTTTTGATTTGGATTTAGGATTGTGCAATATCTGTGCACGAATGGCTTCTGGTTGAAACCCCAGGTTGATAAAATCACGATCCGCACAGGTCAGGAAGTATTTTGCTCGTTTCCAGATAATGCCTATTTTCTTCAAATGCTCCTGACGAAGTTTGCCAAAGCGGCGGGCTGCAATTATCTTCTTGGCGGATTTCGCTCCGATTCCCGGGATTCGGAGTATCCACTCATAATCTGCAATATTAACATCAATAGGAAAAAACTGAGGATTACGTAAAGCATAGGCAAGTTTTGGATCAATATCAAGATCTAAATTTGGATTGTTATCGTCAACGATTTCATCTACTTTAAATTTATAAAACCGCATTAACCAGTCCGCCTGGTAAAGACGATTCTCCCTGCGCAATGGCGCCTGACGAAGTACGGGTAAGCGATTGTCATCACTAATGGGGATGTAACCGGAGTAATAGACACGCTTGAGGTTTTGTTGCTGATATAAACTATCTGCGAGGTTCAGAATATGGCGATCATTCTCAGGAGTAGCTCCGATCACCAGCTGGGTGCTTTGTCCACCGGGCGTAAATTTTGGAGCACTCTTAATTACTTTTTTCTCTTTCTTATATTCAGTGATTGCCTCTGATAGATAGTTCATGGGCTTGTATGCTGTTGCATAATCTTTTTCGGGAGCAACCTTTTTGAGACTTTGTTCGGAAGGGATTTCGAGGTTGACGCTCAGTCGATCTGCATATAGACCTGCTTCGTGAATAAGCTCATCGCTTGCACCTGGAATTGCCTTGAGGTGTATGTAGCCATTGAATTTATGTTCTTCTCGAAGCTTTTTCGCAATACGGACTAAGCGCTCCATGGTATAGTCTACATTTTTGAAAATACCGGAGCTTAAAAACAATCCTTCGATATAGTTTCGCTTGTAGAAGTTTATGGTAAGGTCTACGACTTCTTGAACCGTAAAAGCTGCTCTTTTAATATCGTTGGATCGGCGACTAACACAATAGGCGCAGTCGAAAATACAATGATTAGTAAGTAATATTTTTAGAAGTGATACGCATCGACCATCTTGTGTATAAGTATGGCAAATCCCCATGCCGGTTGCGTTTCCAAGGCCGTCTTTGGTGTTCTTACGTTTGCTGCCACTGCTTGCACAGGAAACGTCGTATTTAGCAGCATCCGCCAGTATTTCAAGCTTTTCCTTTACCCGATGATTCATGTTTCAAAAATAAACAAATTATTTTAATTAGTCAATTAATAAAACATAATGTTTTTGTTGAGGTGTGATACCGAATACGTTTAAAAGAAAACGGGAGTCACTAGTTTGGTGGACTAATGACTCCCGTTTTTGTAGGGTGAAAGTTGGACTAGAAACTATCGATCCAGTCTTTTACTTCTTCTTTGGTTTTGCCTATTTTTTCCTGAATGCGTCCGATCAATTGGTCTTCTTTGCCTTCTTCATACATCAAATCGTTATCGGTTAGTTCGGCGTATTCTTCTTTAAGCTTGCCTTTCATTTTATTCCAGTTTCCCTGGATCTTGTCTGTTGTAGCACTCATGTGTTATTTGTTTTAAGGTTAAAAATTAATCGTTAATTGTGTCGCTAAAACGGACGAGCGTGCTCATTGTTCAGGAATGAATTGTAACTAATTAAAACAAAAAATATTACTGCCAATTGAATTATAAATACTATTGAAAGTCGAGTAGGAAATAAAAATATTGAAACTACGGTAGGTTATATTTCAATTTACTTGTATTAATAGTAAACATAGTATAATATGACAAATTATAGTTACCTATTTAAAGTAAAAAGTATCCTTTATCTCATCTTTTTGATAGCAGTTGTTAGCTGTAATAAATCAGATAATGAAATTGATGAACCACCTTCTCTTGAGACTCCTGACTTGACTAAATTACCTTTTGGGGGGAGTGAGCCAACTAATATTTTAATTCGAAACCAAGGAGATCTAAGCCCAGATTTTTTGTCCCTTTGGCTTTGTGGTCTTCCTGCTGATGGGGCTGGAGCAGATGATGCCAGCCATTGGACGAATGCTGACGGCACATGGGATTATACTCGTAAGCCACAGGTCGAAGGAAATGTAGAATGGAATCACGTTTTTGATATAAGTTTAGACGGGAATGGTAATCGTATCATTACTGGAAATAATTTGCCTAACCACCCAACTGGTGTTTTTCCTATACAATCCAATACTGAGGCTTGGAATTATGATAAAAACCCAAACATCATTTCAGAACATGTGGTAAATTATTCTTTGCCTTCATTGCCTCAAATTGCACCTGAATCCAATTGTGTATTTTTTGGACCTGCTGGTTTTTCATTAACTGGTGCTGCTATTTACCACGGTGCTTCAACTCTTGGTACAGATGCGGCAGCCCATGAAATGCTGGATAGATTCGGTGGTCATACTGACGGAACAGAAAGGTATCATTATCATTTTCCAGCCAAGGACCTACAAGACCATATACATCCTCATGAACACGGGCATTCGGTACTCATGGGGTACATGTTAGACGGATTTGGAATTTATGGTCCTTATGGGGAAGATGGGGAACTACTCACATCAGAAGACTTAGATGAGTGTCATGGTCATACCCATTCAGTCCTTTGGGACGGGCAGATGATTGAATTGTATCATTATCATTGGACTTACGACTTTCCTTATAATATTGGATGCTTTAAAGGCACTCCACAGTAAATTTTTGGTGCTAAATGATTTTACTTGGTCGAAAATAATTATGACTAATTGGTACTACCAGTTTGATTCTATTATCTAGAGATAGCCGATGTTTCTGTTATCAATTATTCCCACTGGTAGTACCATTGACCAAATACAATCACTTTGAACCAAATTTTTCATTTAAAAGGAAAAAACTATTACTAAAAAAGTGGTCAAAATTAATAAAATTTAAGTCCTCATATTTGATGTTAATAAGTCTTATCGTAAAAAGTAAACTGATGATGCAGACCGTTATTATAAACAAGAATATTAATCATAAAATAATGAAAAATACTCCTTTTGTTTTTTTTATTTGGTTGACTTTTTTTAGTTCAATTTTTTCATCCTGTTCCAATGATGATGATAATATTCCTCAAAATAATGATTCTCCAAACATACTGTTAATCATCGCAGATGATCTAGGAAAAGATGCTATTAATGGATATTCTGAAGGTAGCATAAAGCCGAATACCCCCAACATAGATGCTATTAGAAATAGTGGAATTACATTTAATAATCTTTGGGTTTATCCAACTTGTACACCTACCAGAGCTTCAATTATTACGGGTAAATATGGATATAGAACAGGTGTAAAATGGGCGGCTGATGAATTATCTCAGTCAGAAGAAACGATACAGAAATATATTAGTAGTAATACGAATGATAAATACGCATCGGCAATAATTGGGAAATGGCATTTGTCAGGAAATAATTCAATGGCAAATCCGGAGTCATTTGGAATAGATTATTATGCAGGTCTAATTCGAGGAGCTGTCAATGATTACTTTAATTGGCAACTAACAGAAGAAGGCTCTGGCAGTCTTCAAACCGAATATATTACGGGAGTTTTTACGGATTTGTCCATTGACTGGGTAAATGAACAATCAAAGCCTTGGTTTTTGTGGTTAGCGTATAATGCACCTCATACGCCATTTCACGTTCCTCCAAGTAATATGCATAGCCAGGGAAGTTTACCAGAGTATACAAATGGAGCAGACCCCATTCCCTACTATTTTGCAGCTATCGAAGCAATGGATTTCCAAATTGGTCGATTATTGGAAAATATTCCAAGCGAGGAAAAAGAAAATACAATAATTATATTTTTAGGGGACAATGGAACTCCACCCGATGCAGCACAATTTCCTTATTCAAGTAATACAGTAAAAAGCACGCTGTATCAAGGTGGAATTAATGTGCCCATGTTCATATCAGGCAAAGATGTTTCCCGAATAGGAATTGATGATAATTTGATTACAAGTACTGATTTGTTTGCTACAATAGCTGAAATTGCAGGAATAAATATATCAGAAATTAATGACAGCAAAAGTTTTAAATCTTTACTATCACAATCTTCTGTCTTAAGGAATTATCAATATTCTGAGATGAATGATGGTAATAATGATGCTTGGGCAATTCGAAATGATAGATACAAGTTAATAGTAAATTCTAATGGTGATGAAGAACTGTATAATTTGACAAATGACCCTTACGAACAGAATAATCTGTTGAGTGGTACACTTACATCCGATGAAATAAATGAAAAATTAGCTTTAGAATCAGAATTATTGAAGATCAGAAATTAAAAATGAAAACTGGCTACAACAAAAGCTAAAATGTCGATAGCCCCCAAAGCTGACTACTGCATTTGGCTAAACTGTTATTAGGGATATTTAACCATGAAAGGCTATTGAGCTTCCTGATAATCTAGTTTGCTGTTATTATAGTTTTTGAGTTCTATGATATCAGCCGGGAGATAGAATCCTGCGTCATCTAATGCTTTGATTACCTTGCTTACGGCTTCTACTTTTACCTGGGCTCCGGAGACATTTTTGTCAAAAGTATCCAGCCAGTATTGTACCGTGAGGTTTAAAGTACTGGTGCCAAGACTGCCGATGATGACATTAGGAGCCTTATCTTTTTTTAAGAGTCCGTTAATGTTTTGGAGCGTATCCAGGATAATTGATTTTGCCTTGGATACATCCTCTCCGTAGTCCAGTCCAATGTCAAACTCTTGTCGGAGGAATCCGTCGATGGTGAAGTTAACTACCGGGTTTTTGATGACACTGGCGTTTGGAATATAGACATCTTTGCCATCAAAAGTCTTGATCCGGGTTACGCGCATATCGAGTGCGACGACTGTTCCGGTATGGCCATCCAGTTCGACGGTATCTCCAACCCGGAATGGTCGGTTGAAGGCCAGCATGATACCGGCTAGTAAGTTTTCACCGATGTCTTTGAACGCAAAACCTACAACAATTGCACTGACACTTGCTCCGGTCAACAGACCGGCTGCTACATCGGTGAGGCCAACGATCCGCATGACGATCAGTAATGCGATGATAACGATGGCAGTCTTGACCATCCGGGCAAGAAAGCGCGCGAGCAGTGGATCATCCATACGCTTGGTCAGATTATTATTGACGATTCTTTTACTTTGATTGGCTACAAAAAATAAAATCGTAAATAATAATATAGCAAGGGCAAGCTTTGGTAAAATGGCAACGAAGCCATCGTAGTAAGATCTTAGGTTTTCTGTTAAGTCCTCAAAAAAAGTATCCATAATAAAAAATTAGTATTTAAATAATTTCGTCGAACTACTTCGTCGTGAATGATCAAGAGCGATAATATTACGGATTAAATATCTTCTTCAAAAATTTCCTGAGCTTCTTCAAGGTGTTCGTTTACCAGAGATCTAAATGCTTCCCAGTTGTCAGCGACTCGGTTCTCTATTTTTTCAAGATCGGCCTCCAGTAATTCCTTACGTTTTGCAAGTGTTTTTATCTGCTCTTGAATTTCAGTCTTGGTATTATCCTTAGCTGTTGTAAGGTCATTATGAAGGGCTTGGATACGATTTTCAATTTTTTGCTGAGTTTTTTTGATTTCCACCGTCAGGGCTTCTTGTTCTGCTTTCCAGTCTTCCTTAATTTTTTCATTGGCTTTCTCGTTTTCCAATCTAACCTCATTTCGGACGGTAGAATTAGTTTGTTCGCAGGCCGTACTAAAGCTTAGGCAAAGAGCTAATAATAATAGAATGTTCAGACTATTAATTTTCATGATAATATTAATATGGTTAAAGTAAAAAAAGAAGTGATGCTTCCTGAGCTAGAAAGGATGAGGGGAAAGAAAGTTTAATAAAAAAGTCCGAAATGGAAGGAAAGTAATGATTGGGGAGACGACAGCTCCACCGAAGTTTCGCTGCCGTCTAAAAAGAGCCCCATAGTCTATGTACGAAGGTTCTCTTCCCCAATATCTTCATTTGGGTTCCAAAAGCTCATACACGGCCAATAGAAACACGAGTGCATTTCTAAGGAACCGATTAGGTTCTTTAATACAGTTCTTAGATGTTTTTAAATAAAGTTGGTGAGTGACCTATACCTAGATGTTTAACTTTTTGTTCTATTCTATTTATTCAGTTAAACAGCCTTCTCAAATACGATGGCAAATATACTATACTGGCAAAATGATAAGCAAGCCATAATAGAACAAAAAATATCCTGATTGGAACTATTTTTTTCCTTTTGGGGGATTTTCAGATTTGAATTTATTGTAGCGACCAGTGATACTTTTCAAATAATCTTTTGGTAGAACCCCGTATTTCTCCTTAAATCTTTTGGCAAAATGGCCTTGGTTAACATAACCAACTGTACGCGAGACTTCTTTTACGGGGTTTCCTTTTAGGAGTAGGGTTGCTGCGATTTCTAATCGTTCGTTTTTCAGGTAATTATTGATTGTAGAGTCAAAAACTATCTTAAACCCTTTTTTTAGTTTTTGCTGGTTTATCCCTGCTAGCTTTGCAAGTTCCTTGATGATCGGAGGATTCTGTAAATCCTTTACCAGAATTTCCTGGGCCAATTTTATTTTTTCAAGGTCATAATCTCTTATCGTAACTTGTTTTTCAGGGTGTAGCAGGTCATCTTGAAATTGCTTAACCTGACGACTTAAAAGTTCCAGTACTTTTGCTTCAATAAAGGTACTGCGTGCTAAACCATCGTTTTTATCATTAACGATTTTTCGAATACAAGAAGAGGAGTTGATACTATAATTACCCTGATAGAAAAAAGGATTTTGGGCATCAATATCTGTAAATACTTCTTCAAGGCGATCTGGCATTTTGTCAATAATACAGTCAATCTTTTTGAAGTATTTTTTTCGATCAATACTAATCATTGCGAAAAGTATTTTCCTTCTTCCGGGGAGTGTAATTATTTGTTTTTTTCCTTTAGTACCGGCGGAGATCGTTCCTTGTAAAGGGTTTAGAATATACCGAATGTTAGAACAATTCATTTGGTGTGTGACTTGTCCTTCAACACAAAATAGTAATTGTAATGGCGATGGTGTATTGGATTGAAAACTGAATATTACGTCTTCTTCAAGGATACAATTAAACAGGGTTAGGCCTATTCCGTCGACAAAATCAAATCCTCTGATATATCCGCTTGCTACTCCTTTTTTTAGATCAATTATTTCTTCCAGGCAGTCCGTATAGGGAGATTCGTTTAACTGAGCCGCCATGCTTTTTATCATCTCATGTGGACGATACTTCTCAAATTTTAAATTCATTTCAGTTAAAGTGTTCATTTGTACTAAAAAGGATAAGTGCTGGAATTGTTCAGCGTGTTGAATTGAGCCTGTTGAAAGTGATGGAATCACGTATGAATCCTGCTACCTGCTGTAAGCAAGGGTTGATCAGCGAATGAAAAAGAAGATTCCATTGTGTATTAATTACTGGAGGTTTTAGCTTGTTGTTAGAGTCCGTAATGTTTAAACTAACTTGACTTGCGTCGTTTGAGTTCGAGTAAGGTTCCTCCAAATAGGAGTAAAAGGCCCAGGCCCAGGTATATGGCAGATTGATTTCTATGCGTTTGAGATTTTATGCCAAGATCTACGGTTTTAGTAGAGATACTGGCTGAGCGGTCAAATGACTTTGATAAACCAAGGCCTCCAAAAATGAGTCCTCCAATAATAAGTGTTATAGCAATTTTTTTATTCAATGTACGAGACTTAGGCGTTTAGCGGTTTTTCAATTTCGGTAACTTTATATTTCGTGGCAAAGTCGGAAGCCTTTATGCGGTCTCCTATTTTTTTCATTCTTACAAATGTGAGTACTGCACCAAACATAAAAATCAATGAAGCATAAAATACCCAAACCATTATGACCATGATACTACCTGCCGCATCGTAAAGGCCGGCGACGTTACTGTTGCCGATATAAAAACTTATTAGGTATTTACCAATACTGAAAAGGACACTGGTCAGTATTGCACCGAACCAAACATCCCTCCATTTTAATTTTGCGTCGGGAAGCAATTTGAAAATGGTAGCAAATAACAAAGTAATAATAATAAAGGGTAGAATCGTTGATGTGATCAGGGTGAAAACTATCGAGATATCTCCCATCCATTGTTGCAGGTAATTGCCAAAAGCGGCGATTAGTGCGTTGATGGCGAGCGAAACGAGTAATATAAATGCTACTCCAATCAATAGTGAAAAAGATAAAATCCTGTCTTTGACCATTTTGAGGATTCCCCAGCCTTCGGGATTTGGTTTTACCCGAAATATTTTGTTCAGGGCATTTTGCATGGTAACAAATACTGTGGTGGAGGTGAATATGAGTACTCCAGCTCCCATTATAGTTGCCCACATTGTTGGTTGAAATATCTGTAGATTTTCAATGGTTGTAATAATTTGTTGAGTACCCTCTTTTCCGACTAAATCACCTATTTGGGAGAATAAAACATTTTTTACTTCAGCTTCATTATAAAAAAGTGTTGCCGTATAAAGAATGATTAGCAGCATTGGAGGGAGAGAAAAAATAGTGTAGTAGGACAATGCAGCAGCATGTGTAAAGATGTCATCTTCTCCGAATTTCGAAAAAGAATCTGTCAGTACATTCCAGTAAAATTTTGCTGCGGTCATATCAATAAATAGCATTAGGAAACAGATTTCAAGTTGGGACTATAGGTTTGTTTGGTAGTGGTCGTTTGTGATTGAGGAAGTTCTTCTTCCAGCGTATCATGCTGTTGTTTTAGAAAATAGGTTTGTACAAGATTTAGAGCAATAGGAATAAGCCCTCCGATGAATCCTGCAGATGCACTGGCTTTTTGTGGCTTGTGATCGTTCCCCTTAAAGGCTTTATATGCCAACCAGCCTGCTCCTGCAGCTCCTACTGGTAATGCGACTCTTTTTAAGAGATACTTCTTTAATTCTTTTTGGTTAGTACCAATACTTTTTGAGAAGGCATCTTTAGTTACTTTAAGCCCCATGCGTAGTTTCTTTTGCTCCTCTTCCAGCTCTGCAATTGTATTTATTTTTTTCATGATTTAGTTGAGGATATTATTTAAGACCATACTTAGAATAGGATTCGTAATAAGTTGTCTTTTGAATTTTAGGATTAGTAAGGTAGCGATTAGGTAGAATGCGCTGATAATAAAAAATGCTAAGGCATAGCTTCCTAAGATGTTACCCAGTAAAAAACCTAATGCGATTGATAGAAATATAATTACGAGTAAAGCCAGGATGGCTAATACAGCACTGGTGACCAATCCGGAAGTAGTCATTGCGATCCGTTTGGCAGTTTCGAGTCGAACTATTTCCATTTGTTGTTCGATGTACTGGCGTCCGTACTCTACTGATTCACCGGTAGCGGAGAGAAGCTCATTGGTATTCATAATATTTTGGGTCTTGAATGAAGAAAAGGCACCAGCTTTTTAAAAGCTGGTGCAGGATAGTTTTAGCCTTCTACAACTTCATCAATCGTTCTTAGCTTTTCTTTAATGTCACGACGTGCTTTCTCTACACCTGCTTTGAAGCTGTCCTGTGCATCATCGATTTTGTTTTCTGCTGTATCGGATGTACTGCTTACTTTACTTTTGAGTGTGGAGGAGACATCATCTACCCATGATTTAGCTTTGACAGAAGCTTCGTCAAATTTTTCAGCCATGACTTCTGACTTTTCTTTAATGGTAGTTTGAAGTTGGTCATTATATTTTTGAAATTGTGCTTTAGCTTTTTTGCGAGCTATTTTACCTTCATCAGAAGCTAAAAAATAACCAGCGACTCCGCCCACAATAATTCCGAGGCCCATGCCTATAAGTACTCTATCTGAGTTTTTCATATTTTGATTTTTAATGGTTTAAAAAAGTATTAGTTTGATTTAGGGGGTGATCGCTAATGTTTTTTCTGCCTCTTTGAAACCTTGTTGGAAGGTCCATCGATTTGCACGCCAGGTCTCATCGCTCATTTCTTCTAGTGCGATCATGAGGTCTTTCATTTTGTAGCGATGAAGCTTTAAGGTGTTCATATCTGCTGCTTCATTAGTGTTTACTTTTCGTGATTCGAGCGCAATTTCTTGTGAGAAGTTTTCTATTCTTTTATCTAGTTGTTGGACCAGATTGCCGACTTCTTTTTTAAAGCTGTCTCTTCTATTCAATTCGTACATAATACAATTTGAGTTTTGTAGGTTATTTACTTTTTAGCTGTTTGGTTATTGAATGTTCAGTATGCCTGTATTAATTAATTGCGGGTCGGTGCGCGCCATTTTTTCGGGCTTGCGAACCCATAGAATTTTTATTATTCATTGATCCGTTGTGCTTTGATCCATTCACTGATCGTTGCACTATCTCAGGTGGGTACACTTCGTGTATACTAAGCCCACCAGGGACACCGAAGTCTAATGTTCGGATAGGGAATGGGATAGAGATATTGTTTTGATCAAAGGCAGTTTTAAGTGCAATGATTGCTTGGTCTTGGGCGGCGAGGTAGTCGCTTTGCTTGATGATGTTTTTCCAGAATCTTAGTTTAAAATTAATGGAGCTATCACCAAATTCGTTGAAGTACACTTCGATAGGGTGCTCATTACTAAATTCCATTCCGCTATCTTTCATTGCTTTGATCGCAATTTCTTTCGCTTGCTTAAGATCATCTCCGTAACTCACTCCGCAGGATATTTCTATTCGTCTTTTTCCGGGGTGTGAAAAATTCTTTAAAGGGTTTTGTAAAATATCTTTATTGGGGATAATTACTACCTGTCCGTCAGGTTGCCCGATTATGGTAGAACGCAAGGTTATCTTTTTGATGGTTCCGAAGTAGCCATTGGTTTCGACCAGGTCTCCTATTGTGTAATAATCTCTTACGCTCATCAATACTCCGGAAAAAAGATTAATCATTGGGTCTTGTAAAGCAAGACCAACTGCAAGACCAACAACTCCGGCCGTTCCTAATAATGCGGTAACTGCATCGCTTAGATTCAATATGTTTAATACGATGAATAAAGCAAGGATCATAAATGCTGCGACAGCAACATTCGAAATGACAGTGGTGACCGTTTGGTTATGGGTTGTTTTGCGTAATCCTTTAACAGCAATTTTTTTGAAATATCTAGAGAGAAAAATAGAAGCGGCTAATACAATTGATGCGAGTATAATATTAGGTAGCGCAAGTACAATAGTATCAAACCAGGCACCTAACTTATCCCACAATTTATTTAAAGAGTCTTGAAACTGATCTAACATTTACTTTCGTGTTTTTTTATATTCCTTGTATGAAGAAATTTGAACTACAACGGAAGAAGTAATGCTTTGTTCAGTTCGTCCGATTGCTTTATTGGTTGACACAATTGTATTTAATTCAAAAAAAGACCATTCCCTAATTAGAGAATAGTCTTTTTAAAAGTTGCTTTATTGCTATATAAAGCTTGGTTAAATAGTTTATGATTCTGACTGGTTTAGCCAAAATCTATAAGGTCTATTTTTTGTAAATAGACTTAGCATTTTTGAGTTGGTTATCTAATACATTTCGGTTCGCAATGTATTTGTACTGAGTGTTGAAAACGCCCTCCGGACGCTTTCCTACAATGTAGTACTTAATATCCAGGTCTGGTGCATTTAATACCAGGCGGTCAGATACTCTAGCTCTTTCGTCACCTAAGTCTTTACCTGTGGGGGTCAATTCAGACAACACATATAAGTCGTCTCCAGTAGCTAGTACCTCTACTATGTCAAGGTTTTGCATTTCATTGGTAACTTCGGCTTCTGCAATTAAAGTTATTTCTTCTTTGTCAACATCGGCATCTGGCATGTCAACATCGATATACGGAATTTCTACTTCTTCCTCTTCCATGACTACACGTACTTTAGGAACTTTGATTGTAGTAGTTCTGGTTCCAACATTTACATCTGCCCAGTCTACATCAAAGGCAGGGAGTCTACCGGCTTCAGTTTCAATGTCGACGTCAATTTCTGGTAACTTACCTTCTTGTGTCTGATCAATATCACAACTGGTGTATCCTAATAAAACAAGGATGGTAAGGTAAAATAGATTCGTAATTTTCATAATGATAGTTTATGTGTTTAAATGTAATGAAAGGCTTGTCTGGCTGAACAAGGCCTAAAAGGTTAATATAGTTTTTTGAAATAATCTGGGTAAGAAAGATTCGACGCTAGAACGTGAAAGGCTAGGAGTTGTTCACTTTTTGTCTGAAGCGTAAACGAAAAAAATATAATAAAGGCAGATTAGGAATAAGATCAACCAAGGTTTAGTTGAAAGACAGATTCGTAAAAACGGAAGGTATTTTTTGCGGCACGAATAGTAGCATCCGGGTCATCGTTTTCATCTTCGACAATGTTCTTAAACGTTTTCCAGCGCAGGCCAACATCTTTACCGTAGTTTTTGAAAAAATGAAATTCGGGGATACTGTCAAGGTGTTTGTTTTCGCGTAGAGCACGGTATAGGATGCTGCCTCCAAGCATGCTTCCTTCGATGACGTATAGGCATCCGAAGAGTTCGGCAATACTATGATAGCGTGGAATGCTTATGGCATCATTTGTTACATGAGGCTTTGTAAGGCCAAGGGAAGTCATATCTTTTTCGAGCCATTCCAACTTTGAGTGGAAAAAATGAGAAACAGAGGCATGTTTATTTTTGTTGAGGACAGACTTGATCTGATGCTCAAGAGAGGCATGAATTAAATAATTGCGTTGTATGAGCTCTTTATATTGCTCTAGTTTCATTCCTTGTTGTATTATAGCTTTGTTTATCGGGGTTTCTTCTACGCGGCGGTGCAGTTCAGAAGTAGTCGATTTCAGCTTTTTCATCAATTCCATAAAGTGCGAAAGCGGGGGGTGCTAGGTAAGGTTTATAACTTCAGCTAAGGACGAATTCGAAAGTTTTTCCAATATACTTATTATTTCTTGTTTGTTGTCAAAGCTTTGCGAATTAGTCAGAAGCTGATGGGCTTTTTGTAAGTGTAATTGATGTCTTTTTATTTTTTCTTCTAAAGCTGCTCGTTTTTTAGAGATGGTTTGCTTTTGAATAATTACACGCTCTATGACTTCCGGAATTTTATGGAGGTTATTTTTAAGAATGTATCCATCTGCGCCAGAGAGGATAGTTTCGGCTACTTTTTCTTCATTATTAAGTTCTCCGGTTACAAACACAAATGGCACTTCTGGAAGATTCTCTTTAAAATATAGTAGTGCATCCAGGCCGGTGAAGTCGGGTAGGGCATAATCTGCCATCACAAGGTCAGGATGATACCATTCTACCTTTTGAAAAAAAGACTCTTTGTTGTCGGCAATCGTAAATATACTTTTTGGGGCAAATTTGAGCACCTGCCTTTTGATTAATTCTTGGTCTGCCTTCATATCCTCCAGCAGAAGTATTTTAAGAGGATTACTCATTGTTTATAGTTTTATTTTGACCGAGCCAATAATCGCTAATGGCTTTTAGTGCTTTCTTTAAGCCTTCATAATTATCTGGTTTGGTCATAAAGCCATTTACACCGATTTCGTAAGCTTTTTTAATATCTACTACCTGGTTTGAACTACTCAGCATTAGTACAGGAAGAAAGGATGTATTCTTTTGTTTTCGAAGCTGGGATAATAATTCAAAACCATCGATTTTAGGTAGTTTAATATCCAGTATAATTAATTTTGGAATTTGATTAAGCTGGTTCTGGAAATACAAAAGTGCTTCTTCACCATCCACTAGAATTTTATAATTTAAAACTCCGAGTTCTTTTTCTAAGGCTCGTTTATATAAGTGGACATCTAAAGGATTATCTTCTACGATAATTAGGTCAATCATTTATCTTGATTATTAGATATAGGTAAACTAACGAAAAAAGTAGTGCCCTCGCCTTCGGTGCTATCCACATCGATACTTCCATTGTGTTGTTCAATGATGCGTTTTACAATAGCGAGGCCGACACCATTTCCTGTGTATTTATCACTGTTAATTAATCGGGTGAATACTTTAAATATTTGGCTTTTATATTTTAGGTTAAAGCCCATACCATTATCTTTTACATAAAAATGGACAACATTGTCTTTGGTATGTCCTCCCACTTCTATCTGAGGAGCGTCAGCCATCGAAGAATACTTAATAGCATTCGAGAGGAGGTTCTGCATGAGTTGTTTGAAGAGTATAGCATCTGCATACACCAGGGGTAATGGTTCTTTTAATATTAGCTTTGGCAGTGTTGAATTTTTATGTTGATCAATCAGAATTAATTCGTTAAAAATAGAGCTTGCATAGTTTTCTATTTTCAATTCATTAATGATCAGATTAGATCTTCCAATCTTAGAGAATGTAAGAATATCATTGATCAAGCTATTCATATGAGTCGTACTATTCACAATAGTATTTACTACATCCTTTCCATACTCATCCAATTGTGCAGAATAATCTTCTAATAAGATCTGGGCGAATCCATTAATGTTACGTAGTGGTGCGCGTAAGTCATGTGAGACGGAATAACTAAAGCTTTCGAGTTCATCATAGGCTTTTGTAAGTTCCTCATTATAGTTTTTGACTTCACGATATTTTTTATAGATGAAATCTTTGATGTCGTTTCTTAAGGAAAGGACGGATTCTATTTCATGTTGTGACCATGGAGAGGATTGTCCATTTACGGATTCTTTCCACTTTTCGAAAGATTTTCTTGGAGAAAGCCGCATATCATTATCACGCTGGATATCTTTTTCTTTGGGATTACCCGCCCAAAAAACTTCTTGAACCAATTCGGCTCTAAACCACATGATATAGTTATTGAGTTCGGGCATTATTCTTATCGAGAGTAATCCGGAAGCGATATCTTTTACATTTGCCATAGCCGGGAAAACTCGACTCAATTCATTAGTTTGGAAGAATGCGGTTTTGTTATGCTCATTTAACCATTTGGCTAAACTTCGGATTTGGTCCTCAGAGGGAGTGGTTCCTATCGTTACGAGGTTTCCTTCTGAAAGAATACAGGCGCCTTTGCATTTGAAAAGGTCGAGGATGGTAGTCTTTTGATTAATCAATCCCTGGATTACATTCCAGTTGGTACTCATCTGTTCGAAGAGGCGGGATTTTGTCAGGCTTACTTCGAGAATAGAGCTTCGGTATTCGTTAGCAGCATGGAGAGATAGGTGTCCTGAAAAAATCTGACCGATGAATTCACATGTTTTTCGAAGCTCAAAATTTACAAACTTGGGACTGTAATGATGGCACGCGAACATGCCCCAAAGCTTACCATTATTCTCAATTGCAATACTCATTGTTGCATTGACACCCATGTTTCGGAGGTATTCCAAGTGAATAGGAGAGACTCCCCGATTAACGGAATGGGTCAAATCCAGCGGCGCCTGATTATCAGGGCCAAGTAGAGGGTAGATGGCTGAAGGAGTACTGTTTACATTACTTTTGAGCCGAACTTTGTTAATTAAGAATAATGCTCTGGCCTGTTTCGGAATATCTGTAGCAGGGTAATTTAAACCCAGGAATGAATCTAGCTTTGCACTTTTTTCTTCTGCGATGACTTGCCCGTGTCCTTCCTGATCAAACTTATAAACCATAACTCGATCATAACCCGTAAGCAAACTGATTTCTCTTGCTGCAATCTTATAAACCTCGTGTAATTCTTTTGCTTGCTGAATATTTAAGATAGCTTTCCCTAGGCTATATTGATAATTCGTTGTGGCGACTATTGGGTCGTATGGTTCGAATTCCAGGATTAGCCGCTGCTGGTATGTATGAACAATCAGATTATAAGAAAGATATTTGTCGTCGACTTCGAATCCTATACGTACCGGATTGATTGCCAGGACCTCTTCTTTTTTAAGAGCATCAGTAATGATAGTGAATACAGTTGGCTCCAGGATTGTTTCGAGGGATTTGCCAATAATATCAAGGTGTGCAATTCCAATTTTATCTTTAAGATTTTCGGAAGCATGGATGATCTCAAGCGTAGTTTGATTGCAGGCAATCAGACAAGCATGATGTTGTACATACGGTATAATGTGGATAGGCTCAGTATCACAGTTACTGAGATCAACCTCTACAGGGTAAGGATTATGTATTGAATTTTTATTCATTAATTATCAGTATTAAAAGGGGCTCTGATAACAATGTCAAGCTGGGTATAACGAATATAAGGTTTTTTTAATAAGAATTACCATTCTTGCTAAATTCCCTAATTGTGCTGCTTGTAAATATTTAATTTGATTTAGACTATTAAGAATTGAATTTCCTGTTCAAATAGTAACTTAGGGCGTTAAGTTACCAGAAGGAATTAAGGAGCTTAAAAGAGAAATGGTTTCTGCTTTTTTTGAAAAATGTTCTTCAAGGTTGATGAGTTCAGTAATTTTTAGAATGGTGATTTGCTTTTGATGTTCTGCTTCTACCTGTTCTTTTCTTCGGAGGAGTTGGGCTTGTGAGCTCTCCATTACATTTTCTAGTACCACTGATAAGGTGTTCAGCTTATCCTTATTGACGAATCCGTCGGCTGATTTCAAGATAATTTCTGATAGGTGATTTTCGGGTTTTAAGCCACCTGTAACAAATACAAATGGGATAAATGGTTTGTGTTCTTTAGCATAGATTAATGCTTCCAATCCGGTGTACCCGGGCAGGTTAAAATCTGCTAATATTAAGTCTGGTAAAAACCAATCTAATTTTTGTGTATAGGTCTCCTTGTCCTTTGCGACAAGAAAAAGACAATCCTGACGGTACTTATTTACTTGTCTTTTGATAAGG
>JAHDHW010000205.1 GCA_020631105.1 Saprospiraceae bacterium
CCGATCTTACCCACTCAATCACTTGTTTTATCGTTTAATAAATCGTTGATGTATATGTTCAGTACTTCCCAGTTCAATACTTAGCACATATTGCCCAGCAGTTAAGTTTGCTAAAGCTGTGTGCTCAATGCGAGCGCTAGCTCCGTCAGCGTTTAATCGACCTGCGAATACTAATTGTCCATAGATAGAGTATACTTTGTAGTTTACGTCATCCAAAGCAATATCATCTGCAGTTGCAATTTGAATAGATGCTTCTACCGGATTAGGATAAATAGTAATGCCCTCGGAAGAGAAGTTTACGATTTTGATATTGCTATAATTCGATACGCCATCATAAGCAACATCCTTTAAGCGGTAGTAATTATTGCCCGGTACTGGATTAGCATCCATACTGGTATAAGATTGAATTTGGCTTGAACTTCCAGCGCCTTCGATACGAGCGATAGGATAAAATTCTATTCCATCGTCTGATCGTTCTACCACGAAGAAGTCATTACGATCTTCGCTAAATGTTGCCCAGCTAAGTTCCGCTTTTTTACCTTTTTTCTCCACTTGAAAATAAGCAAGTTCGACTGGAAGAGAAGTGGTGAACTCATAGGCACCGAGGTCAACATCTCCAACTTCGCGACTGTTTAAATCAATATCTTCTGTACCATATGCTAGACCGGATTGCCCGTTATCAATTGCAGTTGAGCTAGTTGATAATCTTAAATCACCGTTGACCATATCTTCGAATAAGGGATCAACGTTATATTGCATTCCTGATCCACAGGTAAGATTTGAGCCTGTAGCTTTGTCCATGTCAGCACAACTCGCTGCATCTACGATAGAGTAGGAGATAGTTGGAGAACATTGAACGTTTTTAAGAACGTGAGTATCGTATAATGCATAATTGCCCCAAATGATGCAGTTGGTAATAACGGTGCTACTGGTTCCACCTCCGTCACCATTACTGTATATCGCTCCTCCTGTTCCACCTGCAAGCGGATTAGTAGTATTTCCGTAAAATGTACAGTTTGTAATTACCGGACTGGCGGAGCCGCTTCCGGCATTAGAGTAGATACCTCCGGCTGCGATTGCGGAGTTTTTGTAGAATCGACAATTCGTAATGATATGATTAGCCTTACCGCCCTGATTTCCAATGCTGTACATGGCACCTCCGTGGGCAGTGTCGGTATAATTTGAGTCAAAGTTGCATCGCGAAAAGGTTGCGGTTGCATCTCCTTGTTGTCCTTGACAAAAGATAGCGCCTCCACTTCCGAAAGCACGATTATTATAAAAAGTGCAGTCTTCATAGGTAGGATTACAAACACCACCAAAAGTGCCATCTGCATAAACAGCGCCTCCATTTGCACCTGAAGTACGATTACCCTCAAAAGAGCAATTTTTGAATACTGGATTAGCGACCCCGCTAAAACTTGCATTAATCAGGACTGCTCCGCCACGACTACTTGATGTATTATTTTGGATAACACAGTTTAGGATCTGTGGGCTTGATGGTGTCGAACCGGCTCCATCAATATAAATGGCTGCACCAGACTTTCCTTTATCATCTGCTCCGCCTTCTTCCGCCATTCCATTTTCAATGACGAATCCATCTATAATGGTTGAAGTACTTGAATTGTATAAGTAAAGGATGGTATGGCTTAAATTATTACCATCTAAAGAAGTTATGTTTAGTTCCCAGTCACGTTGACTGAGGAGCACTTCTGTTCCATTGAAACCACCATACATGGCGACTCCTGAAGGAACAACGAAGGATTGATTTCGGTCTCCGGAAATCATATAGGTGCCTGAGGCTACCCAAATTTCGTTTCCGCTACTCGCACTTGCAAGCGCTGTTTCGAGGTTGTCATATGCATTAGCCCAAGAAGTACCATCGCCTCCGGCAGATGCTCCAGCGTTGACATAGATTTGGCTATTCGCAGATATGGAAAATAATAATAGAAATGCATAGAGCGTAACGCTCTTGTGTAGAGGTGTGGTGATCATGGGTTAAAATTGTAAGTGTTGTAAAACGTGTTTCGAGGGGACTTTCTCTATTTGAGTGTACCAAACAGATGATACAAAGATATAAATTTTACTAAATTGATGTTTACCCTCAATGAGGTATTTTTTGTATATTAAATGTTAAAATGTGTTGATAGGCTGACCAGCAAATGCTGTGACATCATTTTGATACCAAAATGTCTGCATTAAAGGTTTTGTCGAAACTTAAGAGGGAGGAGAATAATTCTAAGAAAAGATATTGTCGTATACGGCTTTAAGGTTGAATTTATGATCACAAGCATGGATTAGGCAAATACAGCCATCCACGTTTTTGCCTTCGATGTTTTCGAATTGTACAGAAAAGGCATTATCAACATTAAAGAATAAAGAAATTATTTCTTCCGGGAAGATAGTATCCACATGTTTACCAAGTACAAAGGCAATATAATCTGGTTGAATACTGGTCGCACAGATACAAAATTTACCTAGAGCAAACTTCTCTTTATAAGAGGTTTGTTCTTTGATGCACATTGGATGATCGAGGATCAACTCGCCAAGGTAGTTGTAGATATCGATGATCTCCCTGGGCGGAGGATTAATCATTGAAGATTCAACTTGCTTGTAAGAAATCATAATAGTGTGTTTTACACTGTATGTTTTACAAGCTTTGTGCCTATCTATAACTTTTAGGATAAAATAATAATTTTCATGTGCTGAGAACGGCCATATAAAAGAAGGTAGGTGGAGGTAAATTCCTTATTACTGATAAATAATTTATCGTTTTTCGAAATAGTATGGAATAAACATAAGGATCAATTGTTATTTATATCTATTTGGTAGGTAATTGATTATTATTGCTTATTCACTTTTATACAAGAATATTTTTTGATCGATCCCTCCTGCATTCATCAGGAACTGAATACTATCTACCCCAGTCTTTTTAATTTTTACAGCTTTTTCTAATCGTTGAGCAATTAATGTATCCGTTGTATATAAAATATTGCCATTAAGGTGATATTGCCCTGCCTCTTTTGTATTAAGGTTACTGCTCGTGAAGGTATATTTTCCATTCTTGTCAAAAGTAAAGGTCAACCTGGATAGATCGAAATCAACAGCGTTACCGTTTTGTGTAAATTCGTAAGCTTTCCAGGTGCCGGGAAGAGATTGCTCAAATTCGTTAGTGTTGTCACAATCCAAAGTCAATAGACAAATTAATAGAATGGAGAGGGTAGTGTATAATTTAAACATGAGTATACAGTATGGTCCTTTGTCAAGGTTTTGTTTGAAAATTGATAATGCTTTTATTCATAATTGATCTTGGCTGTAAAGTAACAACTAAATAATTTTGATACCTAAAATTCCTTGTGTTTACTCTTTCTTTTACTAGGGTGAACTCGCTAAAACTTTCATGGATTTACTAGTGTTTAGTTGATGTTCGTTAAAGAGAATAGCTTTTTGAAGAGCTTAGTTATGACAGCTATTTGAGCTTAATGGATAAAATAATGGATCACAGATTTTACTTTATGAATAAAGCAGCTATCAAAGCTATATCAGATAAAGATGAAAAACTAGCACAGATCATTGAGTTGATTAGCTATCCTGAAATCCCTAGTACCCATAATGTGTTTCATGATTTGATGAGTTGTATTATTGAACAACAGATTCATTATCGGAGTACAAAAAAGCAGTTCCAAAAAATGCTGGACAGGGCTGAATTGGAAGTTTTGAACCTGGAAAACTTTGAAGTATTTGAACAGAAAGGATTTGAAGGGGTGAAGCTTAATGCCAGGAAATATGAGACTATCATAAATATTGTTGAATTCTTCTCTAATAATAAGATAGCTTGGAATGCTCTGGAAGATTCAGAGGTGAAGTCAAGGCTTGCTGCGATTAAAGGAGTAGGGCCCTGGACCATTGATATGATTCTATTGTATACTTTGGAACGACCGAATGTATTTCCTGCGGATGATTATCACTTAAAGCAAATCATGAGTAAGCTTTATGCATTAGATGCAAGTGCAGGTTTAAAAGCGCAGATGAAAGGTGTGGCGAAATTGTGGTCCCCTAATCGATCCATTGCAACCTTGTATTTGCTGGCGTGGAAAGATGCTCAAAAGAAGGGATTAATTCCTTAACAGAAATTAGGCCTCCCATTGATCAGCGCAGAGGAATGCAGCCCTTAGGCTGCGGACATTCGATCAGCGAATAAAAAAACTACAAACCTATCCGATAACCAAAGTTAAATAACCAAAGACGATGATCTACCCGGAGATTATCGTGAGGGATGGTCTCAAAATATCCCTCCGGACGCCAATCACTTCCCTGAAAGTACAAATCAATAAAGAAGGTCTGATTTGATTTCGCTATGAACTCGAATCGTAATCCGCCTTGTAAAAAATTCATTGGATCAAGCGTGTAGACTTGAGTGTCATCATAGCGATCCGCTATATATTGTCGCTTACCAAAAATTGTTTGGCCGATCCCGAGATAAGGTTGAATTTCAACACTCTTTGAGAAGTGTAATCGTAGCCCGAGATTTAGGGCATATTGGAGTCGATTAGAAGAATGGCGATCAAAGTTTCGTTCTACCTGAACATTCTCTACCCTGGTCCGGTTACCATTCGCATCCACTCTAATCTCTGGATTGTCAAAACGAACATTGAGGTAGGAGGTGTAGGAAAAGACATTCTGATAGTTTGCACTGAGTTCAACGTTCAAGTGAGCAGTACTATAAGATAAGCTGGTTCCTAATCCTTTCGAAGAAAAGTTGATGCTATACCAGCTAGGAAATCCCTTTTCGAGATTATTATAGTCATATTTCAAACTTCCGATTCCTGCACCTGCATGGATTCCTATGGCAAATTGTTTATAGATTTTGCTTTTTTTAGGAATATTCACGATTGGTTCTCCACGTTTTCGGGGGACTCGCAGAGAGAGATTCTGCTCCGGAATTTCACCTCTGAGCGGAGTGATTTTTACGGGGTAATCCGGATCATTTGGTCTGAGGACTTTAACTTCTGAAGCGGTATAAAAATCACGATCTAGGTCCTTGTCAATATAGAAGGTTACTTCATTTTTATTATAATCTTCTGCTAGCCAAATGATTAGGGCCTCTTCGGTAGCAGGGACCCCATGGATTAATCCGATGATAACTACAACGTTATCAGAATAGGTTCGGGGTGTTTGCTTAAGCTTAATGGTATTTGGTGCCTTAAGCTCTGGATGCTTTCGCTTAAAGTCTTTGAGACTGATTTCAGCGCCTGTATATGGATAAGTAAAAAAGGCAACCTCCTCTTTAATCTCCTTTCCTTTTCGTTTGTCACTGATAGTATTTGGGAGGAATAGTGTTTGAGCTACACTCAATAAGGGGAGACAGATCAAAAATGCCAGAATAATTCTAGGAATAAATCTAGTTGACATAGCAAGCCTTATTTAAATCAAAGTTAATCTTAATCGAATTATGTCGGAAGATACGATTATTGCGAATTAAAGTTGTCTTCCTAAATTGCTTTTTACTCGGGCAAAATGACAGAATGTCTTTTAGTGAGCAAGCCTGTAATAAGAACCTACTGAAGAACAAAGGAAAACAAAAAAGCCCCCCATCACCGTAGCAATGAGAGGCCGTCCCAAAAACTGATTTTAAATAACTTTAAAACAGCTTTTGTTTTAACACACAATCACCTATTCTTGTGGCCGGTGTTACGGACCAGTATTTTATAGATTGACAGATACGTGTATCTGATTCAATACATTTTGGGGTGTTAACATTAATGGTATAATAGTCGAAAAGTGCTTAACCTGAGCTAAACATCAGAGGGGGGTAAAAGCTAGTACTTTGAAAGTTTTTGGGAAGGATTTAAGACGAGAAGTATCTGTTCATAGTATGATCTCCTCGAGTATAATACTCGCTTTTTTGTTGATTCAAAGGTAAGACAATACAAGGTACCATGCATACCCATAAATCGGTATTTTTCATATTGTCAATATCTTTAATAGAAGATAGACCATATAGCCAATGATCTGGAAATCTTACTCTAAGGCCTTAAAAAGGGCATTTTAGGCTATTCTTAAACTAAAACGGGACTTAGCAGCCATTACTACTAAGTCCCGATTAATTTTGCGAAGGCAATAATTTTTATTTCATTGATCGGACATCGCCACTACCTACAATGCTCTTAGTGATCTTAGGGCTTCCTTTGTATCGAACGTCTCCACTGCCTACTAAGGAAACTTTAAGTGAATTGGTTGCATGTACTTCAATGTCGCCAGACCCCGCAGAGCTTACTGTACATTCATCTACTTTCATATCTCCGGCCATAACATCTCCGGAACCTCCAATACTTACTTTAAGATCTTCAGCTGATCCGCCAAGTTTAATAGAACCAGAACCTCCAATGCTACACTTCACAGATTCTGCATCTGCATCCACTTTGATATCTCCTGATCCTCCAATGGATAGTGCCAGATCTTTTTTAACTTTAAAAGTTCCATCACAGACAATAGAACCGGAACCTCCGATTGATAATGCCTCTAACTCAGACATTGTGATATATACTTCCAGTTTTTCGTAGCTTCTTACTTTGTATCCTCTTTTGAAAGAGATTTCCCAGGAGCCGCCTCGTACCTCTTGGTTCAACATTTCAATAATATTTTTTTGACCCTTTACTTCAACTTTTTGGCTGGAACCCGCTGTGATAAAAACATCAGCTGATATTCCTAGACCAACAGCAGTAATTTTTGACATATCCATTTTTTCGGAAACGACAGGACCTTTGCCGGTGATTTTTTGGGCGAATGTGCTGGTTGTGCTAATTGCGAATAAGGCAAGTAATAAAAGGAGCGTGTTTAATTTTTTCATCTTTTCAAATTCTTTTGATTAGTAATTGGAGTTATTGATCTCCCTAGTTTGATTTTAATGACAGGGTATTTTTAAAAGGGTTGCATCTCTATTAATATCCTGAAAATATTCTCTCTTTATTCACAAGACAGATGCTTATCTTTGAGGAACAAGGAAAGAAGTATCTCTAAAGAAAAATTTGCATTAAGATCGAAATCAAAGGAATGGAAGATAAGATAAAGGAACTAGAAAAAATTGCTAAGACTTTAGAACCGGATAAGCTAACCAGATCGCAGTGGAACCAGGCAATGGTGAATTATGCGGATGAGTTTTTAGATCAAATCGAGGAGGTAAAAGCTTTTAATGAGGAAGAAGCAAAAGGCAAAGGAATTTATGATAGCCCATTTAGCGATCATGCTAAATCAATGGATGACCTGATTGATGTTTTCCGTACTCAAGTTGATTATCCAGCGCTTAATGCGGCTAGTGGCGGCCACTTAGCGTATATACCAGGAGGAGGAATTTTTCCGACGGCGATCGGCGATTATCTCGCCAGTGTATCCAATAATTATGCAGGCGTGTTTTTTGCCAGCCCGGGAGCAGTGCGGATGGAGAATATGTTGATTCGTTGGATGTGTTCTATTATGGGCTACCCTGAAAATGCTTTGGGTAACTTAACTTCAGGGGGCTCTATTGCTAACTTAATTGCAATTGTAACCGCACGTGATGTGAAAGGTATTAAAGCGGTAAAAGTAGCGCAATCAGTCATCTATATTACGGAGCAGGTTCATCATAGTATTCAAAAAGCTATTCGGATTGCAGGACTTGGGGAGGCCGTACTTCGATATATTCCGGTAGATGACCGCTATCGCATGGATGTAGAAATTTTAGAACGAACCATTGAAGAAGATAAGGCGCTCGGCTTAAATCCATTCTTGCTGGTTGCCTCTGCCGGTACAACCGACGTAGGAGCAATTGATCCGCTTGATCGATTGGCAGATATCGCATCCTCACATGACCTTTGGTACCATATTGATGCGGCTTACGGAGGCTTTTTTGTAATGACAGAAGAAATTAAGCCTCACTATAAAGGAATAGAGCGTTCGGATTCTATTACCATTGATCCTCACAAAGGTATGTTTTTAGCCTATGGCACCGGAGCAGTATTAATCAAGAATGTAGAAGCCTTAGAGCGAACCCATCAGTATAGTGCAAGTTATATGCAAGATGTTATTGGGGATATGATGGAACCCTCACCCGCTAATCTATCTCCTGAACTTACCAAACATTTCAGAGGAATGCGGATGTGGTTGCCAATCCAGTTATATGGTGTAAAACCATTTCGTGCAGCGCTTAGTGAGAAGATTTGGCTGTGCCGATACTTTTACGAACGAGTGCAAGAGATTGGATTTGAGGTCGGGCCTTATCCCGAGTTGTCAGTAGCCATTTATCGTTACGTTCCTAAAGATGGAGATGCGAATCAATTTAATGCCAAGCTAGTTGAAAACATACGGAAAGATGGGAGAGTGTTCTTGTCCTCTACAACGATCAAAGGGGTCTTTTGGATTCGGATAGCGATCTTATGTTTTCGATCCCACAAGAGAATAGTGGATCTGTGTCTGAAAGTACTGGAGGAAGAAGTGGAAAAGCTTAAGTCATAAGT
>JAHDHW010000206.1 GCA_020631105.1 Saprospiraceae bacterium
GTTTATTCCTCAAGCAGCACCGCCCAGGCTCCATGCTCCTCAATCGTCATAACAATCCTCTTCTCTGCCCCCACTCCTTTGACGTAGGCATCAACTACCGCTTTGTCAACATGAGAAAAAACTAACCATTGCCTTTTGGCTGCGGGTAAGTTTAATGTTGCAGGTCGATCTGACCAATGCCCAATCCTGATATTTTCAATTGATAAGGCATCTGCCTGCTCAAAGTATTTTCCATAAAAGGTATAGGCATGCGTCCCTTCCGAATGCAAATACGCCTGATCTCCTGGCTCCCAATGTGCTCGAACTTGTTCCAGGAGCGGTCTTAGTTCCTCAATTTGAAATCGATTATAAAAATATTGATACCCATTCTTATTGACACAAATAAGCAATAGTATCCCTACCCAGAACCCTTTGAGGATCAGCGGAGAGCGTTCGATCAGCCAAGCCTGGCCCAGCCCAATCGACAACAACAATAAAGGCATCAAAAACAAGGTTAAACGCGGGATCAGCGAATACATATAAAAGCCTGAGGCAATCATAGCCACCAAGAAAGGCAAGCCCAGGAGAATCATGACGTGGGATTGTTTTTTTATTTGCAGGTCGTACCAACCCAGAAACGTTGCTCCGAGCCCGAATACAATCGCAACGAAAGTGGATCCTATGGCCGTCCGATAAAAGGTGATCAGAATCTCATAAAACTGTTCGAGCTCCGCTCCATTTGTCGGAGGAAGCGGCAGGAAAAATCGGGCATGGTAAGCTTCCAGGCCTTCCAAACCCAGATCATTATAAATAATCCCAAAAAAGTACGCCGCAAAACTGATTAACCAAACTGTAACAACCGGGATCGTCTTTTTAAATGCTTCCCAATCCTGATTTTTATACTGAGTATACCACCAACTCATTCCTACACTAAAGAGTATAAATACACTCGGCATCGAAAGCCATACCACCAGGGCACCACTTATGCTCCAAAACAAAGTCCATTCTATCCCCCATCGCCTTGGAGGTTTGGACAATGCTAAGTAAACTAAAGCAATGGTAATCAAGACATCCAGTGAATATTGCTTTACCTCCGTTGCATATTGCAAAATCGGCATCCCAAAGCAAAACAGGTATAAAGGAAATAGAGTAAAACGCTCAGTCAGAAATCGCTTACAAAGCAAATAAAAAAGCGGTATACTTCCAATGGCAGCTAATAGAGGTATTAAGCGAAGGGCATATTCATTCGCTCCAAATACTAAAGTCATCAACTTAACCAGCACCAGGAACAAAGGAGGCGCATATTGATATTTTAAGTTATCAAATAAGCCAGCAAAATCCCGGTCAATTAATTGATAACTTACACAGGCCTCATCAATGAATAAAGAGCGGTTCTGCCAATACATCCAAAGCCTCAAAGCTATTCCCAATAGCATGATCCCTATGGCCATCCAGCGCCAATACTTCTTATCCTCCCTAAAAATATTAGACTGCAGCACTATAGATTTTTGGATTTTTCAGTCATCAGACCCAGTTTATAAAAATCAAACCATCTCATATTGACCATTCCCTTTTTGAGCTTGCTTCGTATGAATGGCTTCACCTGTTGAAAGACCGTCGCAAATAAACCTTTTAAACCCAGGCGATCTATTTGGCCAAACGCTTTCAGTAAACGGGTTTCGAGATAAGGATAATCTTTCTTCAGATATAGCAGGTTTTCTATCCCTTGTTCAGTCTTATTTAAAAAGTACTCCACGCTTTCCAAACCAATATGCTCTAAAGGATTATCTATATGCTTCATCTTCACCTTTCTACGCCGGAGCTCAAATCCAAATAACGTGTCTTCATGACCGTATTGCTTAAGCTTTTCTTCAAATTGTATCTCTTGAAAGATAGTCTTCGGAATCATAAAATTATTCGTTTGAAAAGCATGATAAGGTTGTTGTGCACGAATCTCTGCAGACATCACTTCTCTTTGCCTTCCGTAATTCCAATGGAATAGTAAATCAGATTCCGCAGGAGCTTCCTTTGCATACACCCGACCTCCATAAACCAATGTTTCCAAGTCTGCGGCGGCAAGGTATTTTTGAATATAATCAGGGCTAACTACCATAGAATCACCATCCATAAACAGTAGATAAGGATATTGAGCCCGAGCAGCTAGTCTATTTCGAATGGCAGAACGTCCCAGATTTTCAGACATTTCCTCATACTGTACATTTTGCATCTCCGCCAGCCTTCGATGCTTTTCCTTAATGGAATCTTCCGAACCATCATCAAAGCAAATAATCTCAAAAGCTACCCCACTCCGCTCTGCCTGCCCTCGAAGATCATCGACGAGGCTATTTATTTCGAAATTATAAACTGGAATCAGAATGGAAAGCATGGACAATTCGGATATATTGATAAATTTAGTGAACTACTTTTGTCTAGAATTATTTAGATGATGTAATATTTCGTCAAACAGAGAAACGGATACATTATAAGCCCTCTAAAACCACAACTTTAACCAAATTCCCCGTAATTTCGCACCCAATGTGAAGAAAAAAAGCAAAAATCAACTTTCAATTGAAACTGAAAGTATTGAACGTTGTTATAAACTATAGAAATCCATCAATATGCAAACAACCAATATAGAAACCATTCTGCAAAACCCGAAGCTGGATAAGGATTTAAAAGCTATCGCTGATAAAGTGGTTGCAGGCGAACGAATAAGTGAAGCAGAGGGGAATACTCTATTCGATAAGGGAGATCTTGCCTATGTTGGCGCTTTAGCTAATTTTATCCGCGAAAAACGACACGGAAATCATACGTACTTCAATCGTAACTTCCATATGGAGCCCACGAATGTCTGTTTGTATACCTGTACTTTCTGTTCCTACAGTCGATTGATCAAAAAAAGAGAAGAAGGCTGGGAGTATACCATGGATGAAATGATGGATATCATCAAGCAATACGATGATAAACCTGTAACGGAGGTACATATTGTTGGAGGGGTTTTACCGCAGTATGATCTTAAATTCTACTCGGAGCTATTCCAGAATATCAAAGCTCACCGTCCGGAACTACATGTCAAGGCATTAACGCCAGTTGAATATCATTACATTTTCAAAAAAGGTAAAGTCTCCTATGCAGAGGGTATGAAAATGATGCTGGATGCAGGATTGGATTCTATGCCTGGAGGTGGCGCAGAGATATTCCATCCGGAGATTAGAGATGAGATCGCGGGTGGTAAATGCTCCGCAGATCAATGGTTAGAAATTCACGAAGAATGGCATAAACTCGGAATGCGGTCTAATGCCACCATGCTATACGGCCATATCGAAAAACATTGGCACCGTATTGATCACATGGAACGTCTGCGAAAGCTACAGGATCAAACGGGTGGCTTCCAAACCTTTATTCCGCTAAAATTCCGTAATCAAAACAATCAAATGTCGCATGTACCGGAGTCCACTGTCATTGAAGACTTACGGATGTATGCGATCAGCCGGATTTATCTGGACAACTTCGATCATATCAAAGCATACTGGCCAATGATCAGCCGGAATACAGCACAGATTGCATTAGCCTTCGGAGTGGATGATATCGATGGAACAATTGATGATACCACTAAAATCTATACGATGGCCGGCTCAGAGGAACAAACACCAGCTATGAGCACCATGCAATTAGTGAAATTGATCAAAGAGGTTGGTCGTAAAGCAATCGAAAGAGATACCCTTTATAATGTGGTAAAAGATTATACCGATCATGTATTTGAAGAAGAGGAAGTTTACCGGGGATATACTTCTTTACCGGTTGTTAATAAGTAGTAAAGTATGAGAAAATCAATTTATTTTATTCGTCACGGTCAAACGGAGTATAACAAACTTGGTATAGTCCAGGGAAGTGGTATTGATAGTGAGCTGAATGACACCGGACGTGCTCAGGCGCAAGCATTTTATGATCATTATAAAGAAGAAAACTTCGATCTGGTCTTTGCTTCCGCACTTCAGAGAACGCACCAAACTGTGGCTCCATTTATCGAAAATCAAAAGCTACCATTCGAAACAACTCCTCTAATTAATGAAATTAACTGGGGCGTCCATGAAGGTCGGAAATACGAACCGAGCATGAAAGAAGTTTATAGTAATATGATCCAGGAATGGAACATTGGTAATTTTGATGCCAGCCTGGAAGGCGGAGAATCTGCTCGTTCTTTAGCTACTCGCTTACAACAGTTTCTTGATGAACTAGTACTCCGGGAGGAAGAAAAAATCCTGGTTTGTACGCATGGTCGAACATTGCGCTGCATGATGTGTTTAGTCAAACAACAACACCTCAGAGAAATGGAAAATTACGCACATCATAATACCGGATTATACCAAACGAAATGGCTCAACCCCAACTTTGAAATAATCCTAGAAAATGATACGAGCCACCTGAAAAGCCTTGGGCTGTAATATGGATAAAGTAAAAGTCACAGCAGTAAGTTATCTCAATACCAAACCCTTCCTTTATGGTTTGCTCAATCATCCTGTACAGGATCAGATTGACCTTACGCTGGATATCCCCTCAGAATGTGCCCGAAAACTACAGGCTGGTGAAGTCGACCTGGGGCTTGTCCCGGTAGCGGTGATTCCACATTTGGATACACCCCATATTATTTCTGATTATTGTATAGGTGCTGATGGTCCCGTCAAAACGGTTTGTATTTTTAGCAATAGTCCGATTACAGAAGTCAAAGAATTATTATTGGATTATCATTCCCGTACCTCTGTCCAACTCGCTCAAATCCTTTTAAAGTATCACTGGAAAATACAACCGCTGATCAAACCGGCTACGCCGGGATTCGAGCGTACGCTCGAGCCAGGGCAGGCAGCTGTCGTCATCGGTGACCGAACCATTGAACTATACGATCACTACAAATACGCCTACGATCTTAGCGAAGTCTGGAAAGAAATGACCGGCTTACCTTTTGTATTTGCCGCATGGGTAAGTAATCGACCTCTGCCCGATGTTTTTGTCGAATCTTTTAATCAAGCCCTTAAAGTCGGCTTAGAACATATCCCTCAATTAATCTACCTCCTTCCTACACCTGATCATAATTTTGATCTGGAGAAGTATTTCACCGAACATATCAGCTACGAGCTCAATCCTCAAAAAAGAATTGCCCTTAAACGATTTCTGAACGAAATCACACCACAGCTTCAGGCAAGCCTTCTGGAGAGTCTTGCAGTGTAGTTCATATTAAGAGACTTCACTACTGCATCTCTTCGGTTTCTTCTAATTTTTCTTTACATTTAAATAGCTTTAAATCGGTCAATTCTTCGCCGAATAGTTGACACTTTTATCCGCTCAATCTTAACCCAAGCTTCTACATGAGAAAACTTGCGCTATACATGCTTTTTATCCTGAGCTTATGCATGGCCTGTAATAGTGAAAGACGCAATGAGGTGACTAAACCTGGTTACGAACATATCTTCTCCGGACGTCCTGATCCGCTTGAGCAAGACTTCTTTATCAAACGGTATAATGGATCATTAGGTCCCAATGATTCTATTCCCCTAAATATGCTATTAGTCAATTGGGGGAATGGACACCTAAGCGGAAACATTCAATACGAAAATCATCTTGGCCTTTTAAAATTTGAAGGCAACATAAATCCGGACGGAGAATTCCTGCTGACAGAAGAAAGATTCTCTGCGCCTAATGCTACCTTCTCAGGCAGCTTGCAAAGCACTGATGTTTTGACCGGACAATGGTATAATATCGATAGTACAAAATCACTCCCTTTTGAATTTTCGCTACAAGCGCCACTCACCCACCCCGCTGACTGGGCCGGTGCCTGGCACCTGAATGATCCATGGGATACGGCCACTTTGATTATCGGAGGCGTATTGGATCATCAATTCGAATTTGCATTAACCATGTATATTAATGGTTACCACGACATGTACTTTGGCACTGCTGATATTGTAGATGATACTTTGGCTTTTGTAGACTATCTGGATGATGACATCCATATGGAAAATTGTAAATTAGTTTTTCATCGCCGCGGACATGAAGTTTACTTGGAGCAACAGAGTTTTCCATTTCTTTGCGGGCTGAATTTTAATTGCTGGATTGAAGGTAGTTATAAAGATATCTATACCGGCAAAATTCCTAAGATGGAAAATTTCATTGGTCCTAAAACAATTTTTAGAGATACTAGTCTGTACGATACTTTCCTGGAAGTTGTCGGATTAGACAATGAGCCCTGGTTCGCTTACTCGATGGAGAAGATCAATTACACAAATGCCTGGGAGGAATTCCATGGCCTCGAAGGCAGCATCTTCGCAGGTAGGGTTCGTGGTTTTCACAGAGAAAAAGAGGCTGTAATTGCTTATGATCTCAAAGGCAACATGTGGGCGGCAGTCACTACGCCCCCCGATTATGCAATGGGGCCAATGAGTATTCATTATTTTACGAATGCCAGACAGTGGAAAAACCGATTGCATCCGGCGGTCAAGGACTGGAAAAAAGAATTTAGGAACTGTAGTGTGGTCTACGAATCTGGAAAAGATAATAAATCAAAGCCACAAGCTGCAAAGCACTAATAAACCCTGAAGCAGCATGGTTCCATCCATCAATCCCGAGTAAAAATAGTCATGTCGTTCAACATTTGAAAAAGAGACTAGGTAAAGCGTTGAAAGGAGCGAAGCGCAAAGCAATAGAGTAATACTTAGGCTGTAAAATCCAACAAAGTAATTCCCAAAAACCAGCACCAATGCTATGATCAATAGTATTATCCCTATACGAATAGATTTTACCGCTCCAATTATTCCCGGAATAGTTCGTACGTTCGTATGTCCATCCACCTGCAAGTCCCGGATATCAAAGGGCAAAGTGATTGCGAATACAAATAAGGCCCGCTCCAAAAACATCATTATAATAGAAGTATCTATTGCTACTTCCGAATACACAACCGGCAAAGCTACACTCACCCAGGCCCATACAAATGCAACCAGGTATATTTTGATCTGATCAAAATCTCTTAGTCGCCGAGACTTACCAAAGACTGGTAACACATATGCTAAAGAAAACAAACTAGGCATCACACTAGTCACCTGCACTCTAAAAGGTAATTGAAAAAAATACCAGATCGTACCGATTCCGGCAACAAACGCATAGATTATAATATGATTCCGAAATCTTGAAATAACACTATACCTTTCTACATCCAAAAAATCTTTTAGGCGTAATATTCCAACAATACGATGCAAAGCGTATAATAACCAGGTAGCACAAAACACAAAACCCAAAAGTGGATTCCACACAAGTTCATCACCCAGTATAATCTGCGTTTGAGCAGTAAGCGCAAGGGCACCCAGGGCAATCCAAAAGTTGCCATATAATACCAGATCAATAAATCTTTTTAGTAGCCACAAAATCTTCTGTATTAATCTCCAGCGATAAAGAAATCCATTCGCCATTTACCTTTTTCGTACTCCGTAAATCCAACTCTGAAATCAACCGGCAGTCTGGTAAACTTTCCATACACATATCCTTGCTCGCCATTCTCCGTTTTCAAATGAATCCAGGAAGCGACATCTCCATTAATGGTATCTCGTACCCACTCTGATTGCTCCACATGTTCGTAAATATCCCAACTCAGCGATCCTTTAATCTTAGCGTCCAGGCTTGGCCCTTCTCGCAATCGTACTTTCTCCCCGATAATAACACCATTTGTATATGGATCATCTAAGCTCGTTAAATTATTAACAAATGGCGCAGCAAAATGACGGTGAGGACTACCATAAGAATCATAAAACGCACCGCCTAACTCCAGCGTTCTCGCTAGTTCGTTCCATAAACTTGATGTCTCCGGCTTTGTATCCAATTCGTAACTTTTAATAAAGTTTTCTTTGCTTGCCATCTCACCATAACTAAAGTGAATGGTATCGAAAGTTATCGAGGTCAAATAGTCCACATCTTTTTCTTTTATCGCTTTGTACAGGCGATCCCGAAACGCCTTGAATCCCGGATCTGTAGGTCCTTCATCCCATGGGAAAGCTTTCCCTTTTTCAACCTTTGGCTTAAGTGGCCACTCTGGTAATTTGTATTTTGATTCGCTGAGCTTTTGATCCTCCTTCGTCGGATCAGTCGTCTCTGAATCTACTCCTGACGTCGCAGTATCGCCGGTTGCCTCCGTATCATCCTTCGAAGCGGTACCGGGCTTGGAATCAGCGTCCGAAGTATCAGCGCATCCTATCAATAGACTAAGGGAAAAAAGAAAGAGTAATTTAATAAGACTAGATGATTGCATTATACTATGAAATTTTAGATGCTAAATAATTTTCCACCTGCCGGAGGACAGGCATTTGGTCATCAAGATGAAGAAAATTTAATTAGTCGTCATACGACTTGGAGTCGTATGACGACTAAGCCTATAAAAATGATAAGCAAATGAATCCTTTAGGTTCGCACTTTGAGCCAAATTTT
>JAHDHW010000207.1 GCA_020631105.1 Saprospiraceae bacterium
CTCACTCACCCACCCCCTCCTTCATCCCCCTCCCGCACATACCTCGCATAAAACCACATAGGTGGACTTAAAGAACGATCAGCATTTGATCCATAATATCCCCAGCCAATGATTTCATAAGCATCCTGGTTAACCGTTTCATAGAAATATTCTTCTTTCTCTGAAGTAGAACTGGCCCAGATGATCGTACCCTTTCCTTCGAGGCTACCTTCATGAACAATCAATTCTTCAGGTTTTTGTACTACACACCAAAGTTCACCATTTTGTACTTTGTTCACTCCTTTGCTACTTACCTTTTTACCGTCAGGATAGATATCTGTGATTTCTACACGTTGAAAATAAGGATTAATCGAAGTATAGACCTGCAGGACATTTAGAGAATCTGTAAGATAAACACCCGGTTTACTTAAGGAGTTTAGATTTAAACTTCGGAGTTCTAGGTCAGTGCGCGGAAGGAGCAGCGAATCCTGAAAAATATAAAACTTGCCGCGCCAGCGACCATCGAGTTTGCTAAATGCATTTGCAAAAGCTTGGTCTGCTTCCGTAAATTCCGGAATGATTTCAATGTTCTCGATTGCATTACGATTTTGGCAAGCTCCGAGCAATAAACAAGTAATGAAGACAATAGATCGTATCATACTCTAAGATAGAAAGGTACAAGGGCGGAACAAAATAAATTTGGCGGCCATATACCGGATTATTAACTTAGCGCTATGAGCATTACAAAAATCCGGGTTGGTGGTGTACCCGAACATTTTAATTTACCCATTCATCTAGCAATCGAACAAGAACTATTTGAGACTCGAGGGATCTCCATTGAGTGGATTACCTATAAGGGCGGAACTGGGCAGATGACACAAGCTCTAGCAGATGGAGAAGTGGATTTGTGTATCCTCCTGACAGAAGGCATTATTAAAGCCATTGCGAATGGTAATCCGTCTAAAATCATCAGTGAGTACGTCACGACACCATTAATTTGGGGCGTCCATACCGGCGCTGAAAATTCACTCGATAATTATAATCGGATTTACGATAAGACCTATGCCATCAGCCGCTTTGGCTCAGGTTCTCATTTAATGGCAATTGTGGATGCGAATTCCAATGGACATACTTTACAGCAGGAACAATTTAATGTTATTCGAAATCTGGATGGAGCGCTTGATTCGCTCGCGAAACAAACTTCAGATGTATTTTATTGGGAGAAATATACCACAAAACCCTGGGTAGACTCTGGAGCGCTTCGCCGGATAGGAGAGTACAAAACTCCCTGGCCATGTTTTGTAGTTGCAGCAACTAATGATATTCTTGAACGCGAGCCGGATAATGTCATCCGTACCCTGAGAACTATTCATGATAGTTGTGATCGCTTTATGCAGGATGATGAAGTTATTAAACTGGTAAGCGAGCGTTATGGTCAAAAAATAGAAGATGCAGAACGTTGGTATCACAGTACCGCATGGGCTATTCATGGTTGGGTGCCAGATAAGATGATTAAGAGTGTAATCTATCACTTGAAAGTCGCTGAAATTCTGGAAACAGATCAAGAAATCCCAGAGCTGATCTGGAAAAGATAATTAGGTCTTAGTTTGCAATTGCTGAAAAGCGAAACCGAGATGATCAATTAAGTCTCCGGCGATCAAAGCTTCTTCACTGCCTAGTTTTTGGACGGCAATGTCGCCCGCAAGCCCATGTAGGTAAATCCCAAGTATGCAGGCTGCTATTGCATCATAGCCCTGCGTTAATAAACCCGTAATCAAGCCAGTCAGCACGTCTCCGCTTCCTCCTGTTGCCATTCCCGGGTTTCCGGTGGAATTAAAGTAACAATCCCCGTCAGGAGTAGCAAGACATGAATGTGCCCCCTTGAGTAAAATGAAAATGCCTAATGCTTTAGCTTTTGATCTTTGTAAATCATTTCGGGCAAAATCATTTTTACTTTTACCGAATAAGCGCTCGAACTCTTTTGGATGAGGTGTAATTATAGAGCCTTTAGGTATCAATTCAAGGTACGCTGCATTTTCTGAAAGTATATTCAAGGCGTCGGCATCCAGTACAAGAGGTACTTTGACCATCTTTAATAATTGAATTAAGGCAGATTTGGTTTGTGCGTGTTTACCCAGACCGGGGCCAACTCCGATAGCGGAGTAGCGGTCTAATTTAGGTAGCGTAGTAATTTGATGATCTGCTTCGTCAATACTCACCATAACTTCTGGTAAGCTACTCTGAACAATAGCATAAGCAATCTTTGCAGTATGCAAACTAACTAAACCAACACCACTTCTCAGGGCTGCTTTCGCACTTAATAAGGCGGCACCAATCATCCCATAACTACCTGCCAATAGCAAAGCATGACCAAAGGTACCTTTATGGCTAAATTTTGAGCGAGGACGATAAAATTTCTGGGCCAGCTTTTGATCGATGTAGTAGTTTGAAGTATTTAACTGTTGAATGCCCTGAGGATGTAATCCGATACTGGCCATTTCCCAATGACCGACTTTTTCCGCATTCTCTGGAAAAAGAAATGCAAGCTTAGGTAATTCAAAGCTAAAGGTATATTGTGCCTGAAAGCACATTCCTTCAGCATGTTGATCCGCGAATAAACCAGAAGGAATATCAATAGCTACTTTGGTTGAGTTACTTTGATTCAAATGCTGAAGTAAGGTTGCCCAATATCCGCTGACTGGACGGTTCAATCCTGAACCAAAGATTCCATCGATTAGTATTGCTCGTTCGGGGATATCCGGGAAAGGATTGTCTTTTTGGATTTCAGATTGTTTGATAGCCTGATGTCTGGGGAGTCGTTTTAGATTTCGATCATAATCCGCAGAGGTAGACTTTCCGATTATACATCTGAAAAGGTGAATGTCATAATAGGCATGATGTAATAAACGGGCAATAGCCAATCCATCTCCTCCATTATTACCTGGGCCGCAAAAGATATACACCGGCCCGTCCTCGTTATGGAATTTTTTTGTGAACCAGTTGACAAACGCTAAGGATGCTCTTTCCATCAAATCAATGGAAGCGACAGGTTCGTTCTGAATCGTAAATTGATCGAGTGCCTTGATTTGCTCCGCGGAAAGGATTTTCATAGATCCCAATTTAAATATTTGCACTAACAATAAACTAATCTTATTGGCTCGGTTTACTTTATAAACTATTCCGTCAACAGTATATTTCTTATTTTTCGAAAAATACGTAGAATGGATAGAATATTTGAAGGATTAAAGGTAATCGAATTAGCAAGTGTACTGGCTGGACCAGCAGTAGGGATGTTTTTTGCGGAATTGGGAGCGGAAGTTACCAAGATCGAGAATCCTCAAACTGGCGGCGATGTAACCCGAGGCTGGAGACTTCCGGGAGAAGATTTACAGCGGCCCTATTCTGCCTATTATAGTGCCGTAAACTGGGGTAAGGACGCTGTCGAGTTAGACCTCAGCGATGGTACGGCTCGCGAACAATTATATTCCTTAGTGAAAGAAGCAGACGTCATTATTGCAAACTATCGTCCCGGCTCTGCCGAAAAACTCGGCGTTGACTATGCAAGTTTAAAAGCAATAAACCCTAAAATTATCTATGCAAACTTAACAGCCTTTGGGGCGAATAGTAAAAGGCCAGCTTTTGATATTGTGTTACAAGCGGAGACTGGATTTTTGTATATGACCGGAGAAAAGGGGAGAGCTCCAGTTCGAATGCCGGTAGCTCTAATTGATATCCTGGCTGCCCATCAATTGAAAGAAGCCATCCTCATTGCTTTGTTAAAAAGAGAACGAACCGGAGCGGGAGACTTTGTCACGACCTCCTTATATGAATCCGCGATAGCTTCTCTGGCGAATCAGGCAACTAATTGGCTAATGGAAGGATATATTCCACAGCGTCTCGGGACACAACATCCTAATATTGCTCCTTATGGCGATATATTTCAAGGAAGTGATGGAAAGACGGTTGTCCTGGCTATCGGCACTGAAGGACAGTTTCAACGTTTGTGTGATTGGCTGGGGTGTAGCGAATGGTATGCGATGGAAGAATATGCGACTAATGCCGCTCGGGTAAAAAACAGAGTAGAACTTTGTGGTTTATTGGAACAAAAATTAAACAAATACCCGGCTACTCAGCTCGTTGCTGAATTGACAGCAGTAGCTGTTCCAGTGGCGATGATCAGAAATATGAAAGAAGTATTCGAAGTGCCTGCAGCACAAGCCATGGTTATTGATCAGCAAGAACAGGACGGAAGTATTAGTAAGAGAGTAAAGACGGTCGCCTTTTCAATTAAAACTGATACGGAGTCTTAACCTTTTTTAGCTAACGCTGTTATTACTCTTGTGAAAATATATTTACTATTCATCTTTCAAATCATTGCATTGACTGCCTTCGGGCAATGCGATGTAAATAGATCGCCATCTATGAAATCAGATGCAAAGAATGTTTTTGGGGAGCCTTTACAATGTTGCTGTACCGAGCCACTTACCGGATATTTTCGGGATGGGCATTGCCATACGAACGAACAGGATTATGGTACTCATATCGTATGTGCAGTAGTTACCGACGAGTTTTTACAATTCTCTAAAAAGCAAGGTAATGATCTGATTACTCCCCGTCCGGAGTATCGTTTTCCCGGCTTAAAAGCAGGAGATAAATGGTGCCTTTGTATTAGTCGATGGCTGGAAGCATATCGTAACGGTGTTGCTCCGCCGATTAATCTAGATGCGACAGAAGCAAAAGCTTTGGAGTATATAGATTTGGAAGCACTAAAAAAGTTCAGCTCCGAAAAGTTATGACCTTAGCAGAATTTTTTGAGAAGTCTCGAGCGGAATTAATTCGATCAAATGCCGATAGGAGGCACCCCTTTCGAACACTGGTTTTATCCACGAATAACTCATATCCAGGTATAAGGACTGTCGTTAAGAGAAAAACAGAATCAGATTTAAGTACGCTGATTTATACAGATAGTCGTTCCCCTAAAGTGGAGGAGATTCGGTTAGATGCTAAGTGCAGTTTACTATTTTACCATCCTAAGAAAAAATTACAGTTAATTATTAATGGAGTTGCGGAGGTCCTGGATAAGGGGGATTTATATGAGATTCATAGAGAGATTGCCCTTTTAAACCCTAAAGACTATTCGACTCGTTTTGCACCAGGCGCTAAGCTTTCAGCACAAGATTATGACTTTGGAAATAAGGATTACTTTTGTTTATTAAATATCCGTCCGGTTACTATTCAGCTTTTGGAGTTAGGCAAAGAAAGGCATTGGAGAGCGGAGTATTTCGCGACAAATCAATGGCAAGGGACCTGGTTAGCACCGTAAAACTTTCCCTGATATTAAAGCATTAGCTAATCCATTGAATTACCTAACATTTTTCCCTTTTTTCCGTATATCTGCATAAGTTTATTGATCTACGATTACTGATTTACCAGAATGTATAGCATAAGGTTTGCATCGAGTGATCTTTAATCGTAATTTTCCAGATCAAGTTCAAAATCTATAACACAGCACCGCAATTACATGAAAGGCATTTGTCGAGGTAAGATATTTCTTCTGTTTCTCTTTATTTATTCGCTGGTCCTCCCGACCGCTGAAGCGACCCACATCGTAGGAGGAGAAATGAATTACCGTTGTTTGGGGAATGATGTGTATGAAATCGAATTGACCATATTCCGGGATTGCTTTAATGGTAATCCATTAGCCTTCTTTGATGACCCGGCAAGTATCGGGATTTATAATGCTACAGGCTCATTGATTGATAGCTTGTTTATTCCTTTTGATCCAATGCTAAATGATACACTGGATCCGGTATTATCTGATCCCTGTTTGGTCATTCCCCCTAATGTCTGCGTACATACTACTACCTACACGGGGACCATAGTTTTACCCGTAATCCCAGGAGGCTATCAGCTTATCTACCAACGTTGTTGTCGAAACTTTTCCATAAATAACATTATCGATCCGCTAGATACGGGAGCAACATTCGGAGTGAATATCAGTGAAGAAGCACTTAATGAGTGTAATAATAGTGCAGTGTTCAATGAATGGCCACCAATTTATATATGCGTTAACGAACCAATTTTATTTGATCAATCTGCTACTGATATTGATGGGGATTCATTAGTATACAGTCTTTGTACGCCTCTGGACGGAGCGACTCCACAGACACCCCAGCCTTTGCCCTGGGAACAAACCATTCCTGCGGAGGTGGTTTGGGTAGACCCACCGTATAACCTGTCGAACGTTCTTGGTGGTATCCCATTAGCAATTGATCCTAATACTGGTTTCTTAACGGGTACCCCCAATACTGTTGGTCAGTTCGTCGTGGGTATTTGCCTGGAGGAATATCGAAATGGAGTGTTGATCTCAACGACTCGACGAGACTTTCAATATAATGTAGGGACTTGCGGACAAGCACTTTCTTCCTTTTTTGCTCCAGAGATCATCTGTGAAGGTTTGACAGTTACTTTTGATAATCAAAGTGAGAATGCAGATAATTTTGAATGGTATTTTAACGACCCGGCTTTTCCGGATTCTGTAGCGGTAAGTACGACGCCAACCCAGACTTTTTCGGATACGGGGACATATAACATCGTGTTGATTGCAGAGCCGGGAAGCGTTTGTGTAGATACTTTTGAACAAGAGATTAATTTACAATTACCTTCACTGTTCGCAGAGTTTGATTTCGGATATGCGAATTGTACAGATAGTCTGACGATTGACGTAACGGATTTATCCTTCGATACCATTTCCGATATTGTTTCCTGGGACTGGACCCTCCAAAATAGTGGGGGAGTATTGGATACCTCGAATGAGCCTAATCCTACCTTCGTGGTAAGTACGACTACACTAGCAACCCTAAATCTGGTGATTACTGCAGCTAATGGATGTACTCAGGAACTTTCGGAGACCTTTCCGGCGAATGTTTTTACTGAAAGCACTTTTCCGGATTCGGTGACGATTTGTTTTGATGCATCAGTTCCGCTTAACCCTGATCCATTCTTAGGTGCAATATACAGTTGGTCACCTGTAGAAGGACTAATCAATCCAAGTTCACAAACACCAATTGCGCAACCCGATACAACAACAACTTATGTAGTGTTCATTGATAACCAGGGGCAATGTGAAATATTTGACACGGTTACGGTCGTGGTAGATAGTATAAATGCGGATTTTATAGCTGAAGTGCCCTGTGATTTTGAAGTGATTTTCACCAATCAAAGTAGCCCTAATGCAGTAAATTTCAATTGGTCCTTTTTTGATCCGAATAACCCTGGCGCAAGTTCAACAGCGGTTAATCCTACCTATACCTATTCTTCCACCGGAACCTTCACTGCTAGCTTGATTGCAGATATTGGAGCATATTGCCGGGATACCGTATTTCAAAACTTTATGATCGATGATCCGGTTATCCTGCCTGATTTTGATTTTACCATTGATAATTGTACCAATACCTATGATTTGGATTTGACCGATCAGACACAACATCTCGAAGGATTAGATTTTGATTGGATGTGGTATGTACAGGAAAATGGTGTGCGTATTGATTCGTTTAACACGCAGAATCCTCAAATCTCGTTGGATAGTTCGAGCACTTATATTCTCGAATTAGTGATTACGGATGAAGAAGGCTGTACAGGCCTAGTACTTGATACTATCGAAACGACTGTTTTTATACCAGGGGCGATTCCTGATTTAATGTTAATCTGTCCGGGCGATTCTGCTCAGCTAAATCCTAATCCAATCGAGGGGATTCAATATACCTGGATGCCAATCGATGGACTCAGCGATCCGAATACTCCAAGCCCTTTGGTGACGACTGCAACAGAAAGCACCTACTCGGTTATCCTTGAAGATGCTAATGGTTGTACTTCAACGGATGATGTCAGCGTATTAATAGACGACTTTTTACCATTGCTCGAAGGCTTTGCAGCGATGGATACTATCTTTGCAGGAGATACAACTCAATTATTTACAACCGTAGATGCCGGATATACTTACACCTGGGATTTTTCAGAAAGCTTAAGCAATCTAACGATCGCTGATCCTTTAGCCTTTCCTACGGAGAATACAACTTACGATCTGACAATTACAGATGCTAATGGTTGTATGAATACCATACAGTTACAATTATTTATCCTGCCACAAATATGTGAGTTACCCTATATTTTTCTACCGAATGCTTTTACTCCAAATGGTGATGGCGAAAATGATGGATTGCGATTGATGGGGAATAGTGTAGAAGAAATGCACCTCATAATCTATAATCGCTGGGGACAAAAAGTCTTTGAAACCCGTGATCAGGCCCAGGCCTGGGATGGTACTTTTAAAGGGGACGCACTAGCTCCTGATGTCTTTGGTTATCATCTTTTCGTCCGCTGTTTTAACCAGGAGGAGTTTACCCA
>JAHDHW010000208.1 GCA_020631105.1 Saprospiraceae bacterium
TCATCAAATGATACGCCTGATAAAGTTTAGAACCAAACTTAGTTAAGTTAAAATACGGTACCTGTTCTGCGCCAAAATCTCTACGGACTCTTTCGATTGCCGGAATCATACTCCCTTCAAAATCAAAAACTTTTAAGCCCAGTTCTTGTGACGTAAACTCAATCGCTTTCCAGACCAGTAAAATACCTGCGCCACTATTTCGTAAATCAGGATTATCTCCTACAAGGTGAAAATAAGTACGATCCTTATCTATTAATAAGTAGGCTGCCGAATGAATTCTTTCTTGCGCATCAATTGCGAAGAATAACTTGCGGGCCTTGTGTTGCTTGACTGCTTCATCATACTTTTTGAAATAAGCTAAAGAAAAGGGCATCGCTAATCCTTGTCGATCAAAACTCATTTTTTGTAGCGCATAAAAATCATCGATAGAACGATCATCACTTATGCGGACCAATTGTTCTGCCTTTTTGATTTTATTATTTCGATAGTTACTACTGATGTTTTTCCAGACCGTTTCGAGTTTGTCCAGGTTGTGAAGTACATAAGAGTAACGAACAGTTTGTTGAAATCCAGCCCAGTAGAATGGTAGCCAATTATCTACAGTGTAAAAACAGTTTTGATTGAAAAAAGAAAAACCTGGCAGTTGCTCAATGAGCGCTTTGTACATTTTGAGGACCTGGCGATTATGCCGGAATCTCGGATCAAGATGAGGGCCAAGATATTTTGTAAGATGTGGCATTGCCGAAATGGTGAATGGGCCTTTTTTCTCAGAAAGATATGGGAGCGCAGCGACTACTTGTTGGCCTTTCTCAACTAGAGCAACGGACCAGTTTTGTTGAGGTGCCTGGCATACTGCATCCAGATACCAGGGTTGGGCGAATATGGGAATATCCGGAGTAGTAGAACAAAAACTTAGGTATTTCGATTTGTTATCGTCCAAAGAATTATTTTTTTCGAATAATAGTCAATCCGTCCCGAATAGGTAAAACGACATTTTCTACGCGCTCATCATCTCGAATTTTTTTATTGAACTGATCGACTGTTCGCGCACCTTGATCGAGTTGATCAGCGATGACTTTTTGGCTCCAGAGTACATTGTCAACCAATAAATATCCACCACTGTTTAAGCGGTCAATGATCAGATCAAAATGATTGCCGTAGTCTTTTTTACCAGCGTCAATAAAAACCAGGTCGAAGGTACCTTCGATTTTTGGGATGACGTCCGCAGCGTCTCCAAGATAGGAGTGGATTTGCTCCGTTAGCCCAGCGAGTGAAAAATATTTTCTGGAGATATATTGAATTTCCTCGTTGACTTCTATAGTGTGTAACTCACCGCCATTTGGCAAACCCTGCGCCAGGCAAATAGCAGAGTACCCTGTGAATGTCCCTACTTCAAGTATACGCTTAGGGCGAATCATTTTGCTCAGCATCATTAATAAAGCGCCTTGCAATGGACCAGATAACATTTGAGGAGCTAAGGTTTTTAGATAGGTTTCGCGCTCCAGATTATAAAGGATTTCTCCTTGTGGACTACTATGATCGATGCAGTATTGAATAAGGTTACTAGTGGAATCGTCCATGAAAATCAAAGTTATAATTGAAACGACTTTATTCTTTCTTCAAGTCTAATTGCTTACGAGTAAAATATTTCTTTATCAAAGGATAACTAAAGACTGCAAAGATAATAATCGCACACCCCCAATAAAAACCTGGGGTCAATTCTTCGTTCTCATTAAGGATTAACCAGGCTAATGTGATCCCGTAAATGGGTTCAAGATTATATGCCAGATTAGTAGCGAAGGCAGAAATGTATTTTAATGCGGACAGCGAAAGAATATTCGCAAGAGTTGTACAAACTAAGGCAAGGATTAGCAGGTAAATAAAATCAGATGTGCTTGGCCAGAAGATCGCAGCTTCCGTACTCCAAAAATAAAAAGGAAGACAGATACAAAGAAATAGCCAGCCGCTACCTAATTCTAAAAAAGTAATCGTGTAAGGATCTGCTTCATTAATCAGCATTTTGTTGAAAATTGCAAAAGTAGAGGCCAGAAAAGCGGAAAGGATACCAATCCAAATACCCATTTTCATAGAGATATCGGTATTATTGACGATCAGGATCATCCCCGGGATCATGAGTAGTCCCAGCACGATTTCGTACCATTGGATAGGTCTTTTGGTAATAAAAGGCTCGGTAAATGCTGTAAACAGGGCAGTGGTGGCCATACAAATCAGGGCAATGGATGCGTTAGCATATTTGATGGAGCCAAAGAAGGCAAGCCAGTGTAATGCTATAATGACACCAATGCCCATGTATTTGAGGATTAAGGACCTTGGTATTTTTCGTAAAGACCTTCCGAAACCGATAAAAAACAAAAGACTAAAAGAAGTGATTAAGACGCGCCACCAGACCAACATTATGGCCGATAATTGTATCAAGTCGCCCAGAATTGCGGTCAATCCAGCTAAAAGTACTGCAATATGTAATTTGGTATAAGCTGCCCAGATTTTGTTCATTGCGTAATTCCTGTTTTAGCAAGTGGGAATTTGTCCCTCAAAAGAACAAAAAAATGACTGATTTTAGCTATCTTAGCAGGCATTAAAATATAATTTAATAGATCATAAAATATATCAAATGGCAGTAAATACTGGTGAGAAAGCACCTACTTTTAAGCTCCGGGCTTCTGATACTTCTGAAGTTTCATTAGAGGACTACCGTGGAAAAAATGTTGTACTTTTGTTTTTCCCTTTGGCATTTACCGGGGTTTGTACCAAAGAACTTTGTTCGATGAGAGATGATATCGGTACCTATGAAGGATTGGATGCTCAAATTCTTGCCGTTTCTGTCGATTCACCATTTACCTTAGCCGAATTCAAAAAGCAACAAGATTATAACTTTCCATTGCTCTCAGATTTTAATAGATCTGTCTCAAGAGCATACGGATCTTTATACGAAGATTTTGTACTTGACCTGAAAGGGGTGTCAAAGCGTTCAGCATTTGTAATTGATAAAGAGGGAACTGTTCGATATGCTGAGGTGTTAGAAAGCGCAGGTGACCTGCCAAATTTTTCGGCAGTCAAGGAAACATTATCGGCGCTAAATTAGTTTTAGAGCGGGAATTCAATTCTTAAAACATAAAAACATAAGAATAGTAATGTTGTATAATGGATTATTTGATGAGCAATTAGAAGAGTTACTTCTCGAAGAAGAATTAACAGATACCGGGAAGAAGTCTCAGATAGTGGTTTATAATGACGATCACAATACTTTTGATTGGGTGATAGAATGCTTTATTGATGTATTAAAGCATACACCTGAACAATCAGAACAACTTTCTTTAATTATTCATTTCAAAGGGAAAGCCAGTGTAAAAACAGCTACTTTTAATGAGCTTAAACCTTTAAAAGATGCATTGATCGACCGAGGACTTTCTGCGGTGATTGAAGAGTTGGATTAATACCTTACGTTACATTTTCGACCTTAATTGATTTAAAATATAGAGAGCCACAATTGCCTTAAGCGTTGTGGCTTTCCTATTCATCCTAACCTATGCCTGTTTTTTGGCTATCACCAAGCGATCTTACTTTTCCAAATCCAGCCCTGGCTAATGAGGATGGGATTCTTGCAATTGGCGGCGACCTTTCTGTCGAACGACTGTTGATGGCCTATAATAATGGACTTTTTCCCTGGTTTAATCCGGGTGACCCTATCCTTTGGTGGTCACCTGACCCCAGATTTGTATTATTCCCTGATGATTTAAAAGTGGCGAAAAGCATGCGCTCTTATTTTAATCAGCGAAAGTATGAAGTGAGCTTTGATAAGGCTTTTCGGGAAGTCATTACAAATTGTAAAAACCAAAGCCGTAAAGGGCAAAGCGGAGGAACCTGGATCTCTCAGGATATGATTGAGGCCTATTGTGCTTTGCATGATAAAGGATATGCTCATTCTGTTGAGGTATGGGATGGAGAGGAATTGGTAGGGGGGCTTTATGGGATTGCTTTGGGTAAACTTTTCTTTGGTGAGTCCATGTTTTCAAAAAAAAGTAATGCTTCTAAGCTTGGATTCATTACTTTGGTGAAGTACCTGGCGTCTAAAGGTTACGAGTTGATCGATTGTCAACAAGAGACGCAACATTTGAAAAGCCTCGGAGGTAAAAATATTATGCGAGAGGACTTTTTAAATATTGTCCGATCCAACCAACAACAAAGTACAAGACCCGGCTCCTGGCATAATGCAGATGAAGATCTTTTTCGTTATGTAAAAGGTAAGTGACGGATCTAAATTGCTTATAATTTAATTCCGCGAACTACTTAGCTCGGAACAAATAAACAAACATCACAAAACAATCTCGAAGATATGCGGCAACTGATTTATCCTTTTTTTCTTTTGGTGATCTTATGTTCTTTTTCAACGGATAACAAAAAGAACTATCCTCAGGATTATTTTCGATCACCAGTAGATAAGACTATCTTTTTATCAGGGACTTTTGGAGAGTTGCGGCCAAATCATTTTCATGCCGGGATTGATATCAAAGCACATAATGGAAAGGTAGGTCAAAATCTCTATGCTGCTGCGGAAGGAACAATCTCCCGGATCAAAGTGCAATCAGGCGGATATGGGAATGTACTCTACATCAGTCATCCAAGGGGTTACACTACTGTATATGCTCACCTTCATAAGTTTACAAAAGAAGTGGCAGATTTTGTCAAAGCGGAACAGTATAAGCGTAAGTCTTTTGAAGTTGATCTTTATCCTGCGGCAGGTAAGTTTACTTTTGAGAAAGGAGAGGTAATCGGAAAACTTGGAACTTCCGGACGTTCTTTTGGCCCGCACTTACATTTTGAGATTCGCGACTCTAAGACGGAGAAACCAATCAATCCGCTTCTGTTTGGGTTTAGTGTACGCGATAATCTCGCACCAAAATTACATCAGCTTAAAGCATATTTTCTTAATGATAAATTAAATACGCTGGATACAAAGACTTATGATCTTGTAAAGCTGGCAACAGGAAAATATAAGTTACGTCAGGATACGATTAACCTTGGAGCGTGGCGGGTTGGTTTTGGTCTCAAAGCTTATGATCACATGAATGGTGCTCCTAACTGGAATGGGGTTTACCAAGCAGATTTATTTGAAAATAATTCGCTGAGTTACAGCTATGAAATGGAGACCTTCGCATTTAGCGAGAGTCGTTTTATCAATGCACATCTTGACTACGAGGAACAGGTGGCGAAGAAAAGTTATTTCAATCGTTTGTTCCGCTTACCAGGGAATAAGTTGACAATATATAATGAGCAAAAGACAAAAGGAGTAATCAAGTTAAGTAATCGGAAAGCAACCAAAATTATGATGCAGGTGACGGATGCTAATGGTAATCTGTCAACGCTGGAGTTTTGGGTAAAGCGAGGCGAGGTGAAAGATTATGACGGCGAAGCTTTTAATTATTTATTACCCTATGGTGAAGAAAATTTGATCGATAATAAAACCATTCGTGTTTATCTCCCCAAAGGTACTTTGTATGAAAATCTCTATATGAAGTATCGTTCCTCCCGGGATGATAGTGAAGGTGTTTTTTCTCCGGTCTATCATTTACATAATTATAAAACTCCGGTCCACAAATATTTTGATCTTGCGATACAGCCCGATCTTATTCCCGTCGAATTACGAGATAAAGCTTTTATCGCCTACTGCGGCAAAAGTCAGGAAATGCAAAATTGTGGAGGGAAATGGGAGAACGGCAAATTGGTTGCTAAGGTACGTGCCTTTGGAGACTACTGCGTGATGGTAGATACCAAAGCGCCAAGCATAACGCCGGTTACTTTTAAGTCAAACCTGAAAGGATACTCCCGGATGACGTTCAAAATAAAGGACAACTTTCCAACTACCGGCCGTGCGGCCGATCTAAAGTATAAAGCAACCGTGGATGGGCAATGGATACTGATGGAGTATGATGCGAAAAATGATTTACTCATTCATCGCTTTGATGGTCAAATTGCCGCTGGCAAGCATGACTTCCGCCTGGAAGTAAGCGACGACCGAGGCAATACTAAAGTATTCGAGCGTAGCTTTACACGCTAAGCCTTTCCTTGTTAACGTTTCTTTAACCGATACTTACCCAACGGGCAGGCAAAGGATGCCGTGTATCTAGTTGAAAACTAAAGTAGTTCTAAACGTTTATCTGCCTAAGGCAGATGGAGTAATTCAAAGATGGTATTGCTAGTTTGTTAATACTTGACAAACTGGTTCTGCCATCGGGCTAACTATAAAAATTATAAAGTATGAAAAAGCTAAAATTAATTTTTCCGGCCTTCCTTTTCTTACTTGCATTGTCTTCTTGTAATAATGATGATGACTGTGTTGCAGTCCAACAAGAAGATTGTTTTTGTATCCAGATTTATGATCCCGTCTGTGGTTGTAACGGAGTAACTTATTCTAATAGTTGCCATGCCGAATGCGATGGTATCGACAGTTATACGTCTGGAGGATGTGATGAATAATGAAGGGGCCTAATTAAAAATAGAATAATGACTATAATGAAAAAGATACTGATTTGGTTAAGCCTGGTTTTGCCTGGGTTATTATTCGTCTCCTGTGGTAAAGATGATGATGAACTACAGAAAAGTACGGAAGATGACTTCTTAGTCTTCGGGCATTTTTATGGGGAATGCGCCGGGGAATACTGTGTTGAGATTTTTAAAATTGAAGATGCTAAGGTTTACGAAGATACTGATGATCAGTATCCGGGAACTACAACATTTTATGAAGGAGATTTTTCGGTCGAGTTATCAGATACTTCATATAACTTGGTATTTGATCTAATAGAAGATTTTCCGGATGATCTTTGGTCAGAAGCAGAAAAGGTTATTGGTCAACCGGATGCTGGAGACTGGGGTGGATTATATATAGAATATAAAAAAGGAGATGACCATGATTATTGGGTGTTAGATCAAATGAAGCCGAATGTGCCAGCGACCTATCATGAGTTTATTGACTCCATAAATGCTAAAATCGAGCTATTACAGCCGTAATAGACTTTAATAAAGAACTATGATGTCTCATTCTAAAAGGGAGATGGCTTAAGTGCTGTCTCCCTTTCGTCTTTTGTGATGATGTGTTAACTGAAGGATCAATTGTTGCTAATGGGCAATGTGGGATCATGGCACCAATAGTTATCGGGACGATAACTATTGGAATCAGCGAATAAAAAATATTAACTTCATAATCACGCAGCGCCTTTTTATTAATTGACGTACTGTAAGAAACCCCCGATTACTTGGAAAATACGAACCATAATATTGCACTCATTATTCAGGCATGTCGCTCAGGCAACCGTGCTGCGCAGAAGAGGCTGTATCAATTCTATTTTGCATACGGGATGAGTGTAGCCTTACGATATGCGGGAGAAGAGTCAGAAGCAGAAGACATTTTTAATGAAGCTTTTTTTAAAGTTTTTTCAAAGTTGAATCAATATGATGAGCGCTACGATTTTAAAAAATGGTTTAGGAGGATTTTGATTAATACAGCTATTGACTATCAACGGAAATATAAGAAAATGCACCTCGCAAGTTTAGATGTGAAGTATCAGGAGCAGGTAGAAGGGGCAAGGAATGAAGGTTTGGCAAGCTTGTTATACGAAGACATTCTTGCAGAAATACAAGCATTGACACCAGGTTATCGGGTTGTATTCAATTTATATGCAATCGATGGCTATAAGCATCAGGAAATTGCAGAACAATTAAATATCAGTGTCGGTAGTTCTCGTTCAAATTACGCCAGAGCTCGATCCATATTACAAGAAAAATTACAGAAAAAATACCCTTTTAAAAAGGTAGGTAATGGAAAATAAATTCGAACAATTCATAAAACAATCCATGGAGAATCCTCCTGAGCGCGCTTTCGAAGAGCGGCTATGGGAAGACATGGATAGTCGATTGAATTACTCCGATAAAGGAGATAAAGGTTCGGGTTTGTGGAGGAATTTGCCATGGTTTTTACTTACCCTTTTTATGACAAGTTTGGCAGGTTTCTTCTATGTCAAACATTATAAAGCTATGGAGCGTATCGCAGTAGTCGAAGAAAAACTGGCTACTGTTACTGCTCCTCTAACGGAGTCAGAAAAACCTGAACGGAAGTCGGTGATCCTCTATGATACGATTTATCGAACGGTAATGATTGATGAGTATGTTCGTCGTTCTAATCCTGTGACTGCTGAAAATAAAAGATATGAGGCTAATGGTTTTATGCGAATCTTGGACCGATTCTCTAAGATTGAATTAACCACTTTTGGCCCTCAAGAGTTGGGTATCCAAAACTTCGCAAAAACTAATGATTGGGGAGTGGTAAGA
>JAHDHW010000338.1 GCA_020631105.1 Saprospiraceae bacterium
TTTTGCAGTACATTCGTAGATAGCAAAACAAATTGCAGATGATTGAGCTGCTCGAAGCTATTCAACTACAACGTTTCTACGGATGGTGGCAATTCGCAGTGAGCCTGGTGGCTTTTCTGGGATTAATGTCTATTTGGTGGCACATCGGTCGTCGGCAAAAAGATTTTGGGCAAGTATGGTTAGCCCTATCTGTGTTATGCTGGTCAGTTTCCGGATTAATTGAAGTATGGTATGCGCAGCAATGGTTACCGGATGTTGAGGCGATCAAATCGCAATTATCCAACGCTATCATTATGGGAGATGGAATCTCCGATCAATTAGATTTGCTAGTACGGGATATTCAAAACAGAAATCAATCCATTGAAGCTACGCAATACGGACTGGATGGTTGGCGTAGCGTACTATCCCTCTTCAATAGTTTGTTTATACTCCTGGCACTTCCCTGGTTTCGTTATATCCCGGGGCGGCTTGATGAGGTCATTAAGTCAAAATATTGGTACGCCATTATCGGTTTACCATTTTTATTCTCCTTGCTACCAACCCTCTCCAAAATTTTTACCGCTCGAAATATTGGATTAATCAGCGAACTCGATGTGTACTTTGGTTTTCTGACCCTAATCTTTCTGGGGGCCGTCTTATGGGAATCATTCCGAAATCGTAGGTTACCACTTTTGGCCTGGTTAACGATTGCGGTAATTCTTTTCACCTTTATCGCTCAAGTTTATAAACTCACGGAAAGTAGTCTGAATCAAGCTTTATTCTCTGCAATATTCAAGACTTCCCTGATCATGCTGTTTTTTGCACTAGCGCTAAGCTGGGTGAAAGAACTTGCTCAAAACATTATACCAGAGCCCTCTCAATTGTTCTTAAGTTTTACCCGACAAAAGAATGAACAAGGTAAACATCAACACCTCGTTCACTTAATCGGACTACCCGGAGCCCCCAGGCGAAGCATTTCACTTACCCCGATGGCTTTTCAACTCTTATCCGCTTTCGCGCAGCGGAAAGTCAACAGCGAGCACGGATGGTTGGAGATCAAACCAAAAAATGATCAACGAGATGGAAAGCAATATGACATCAAAGATCATAATGAACTCAAGCGATTATTAAGTGCTATGCTTGATGGCATCTTTGGCAAAGATCAATGGTCCAAAGCTCAACACTACACACCACTCAAAGAAGCACTTTTCGAATTATCCGAAAAGCGAGAACGTAAAATACGGCTCCGTATTCCGTCTGATCAGATCACTTTATTGGATTAATACATTCGTCTTTAAACATAATTAGTCCTTACTGCTTCCTAATAATCCACTCTCAGTTAAATACGTTTTGCCTTTGTTTC
>JAHDHW010000209.1 GCA_020631105.1 Saprospiraceae bacterium
TGGGTTAGTGGGGGGAAGTCTTTAAATTCAACATCTTTTTCTTTGAGCCAATCTAGTAATACCGAAAAATGTTCTGTGGTCCCCTCGTGATCATGAATCAATAATACCTCTGCACTTTGGGATTGCAACCATCTTTTCTCGAAGCCCAGATACCCGCGACAGTCCGCAGGACGTTTTTGGTCAAGGCGCGTGAGGATTTTTTGAATACTACTTAATCCCTGTGTTGGTCTTGATTCCAGCAGGGCCCACTCCATAAAATCAAATGTCCAGGACCAGTCTATATCTTTAAAGAGATTTGCTTTGCGCATAAATCCATACTCAACATCAGGAAACTCCGGCTGTGTATACCCAAGTTTCTTTAGCATATGCTGAATCCTGGTTTTTCTATTTTTCTTTGATCTCCGCCAAAGGCTAAACACCTTTCCTCTTTTTCCATCCCCCTTATCTCCATACGGAAATCGAAAGTATTTAGCAGGTCGTGCTACGCCTGCTTTCTCGTATAGTAGCTCTATGAGTTCATCCGTACGCTGGATTTCAATTTCGCATTGTTTCAGGGTACAATCAGAAAAATGTGGATGACTCCAGCTATGATTGGCGATAATATAGCCACGGTGGATAGCTTCAATGACCTCATCACTTTTTTGTTCCATCAGGTTTCCGATGCAAAAAAGAATAGCAGGCATCCCAGCTTTATCAAGGTAATCCAGTTTAGTGATAAAATCTGAAGATGGGCTATCATCAATCGTTAAGTAAATCGATTTAGACATGTTCAGTGCTTTGGACTAGCGAACTAGTTGGTTTTTTAAGGTTTTCTTTAGCGAAGTATCAATATATCATTTTAAAATCGTCTTTCTTTTTTAGTTCTAAAGCGGCTTCCAGATCTTCCAAGCGTTATTGGACGCTTGTACTTTTTGTAGGATTCCTTAAGATACCAGCCTCCTCCCAGTAGAATACCATAGGGCAAAATATAAACCCGCTCTGTGATATTCCCGCTTATTAAAAGGACAAATATTCCTATTAATACTATCGTTATTCCTAGTAAAACCTGTACTAGGAATTTAGACTTTTTTTGTTTTTCAAGGAGAAAAGCTGCAATAGATTCATCAGTTAAACGCAATAATTGCTTTAACGTTTCAGCAGGAAGTGCCTTTCGTTCTAACATTTTTTTGATCTCCAAATAGTCTTTTCCGGATTCTATCATTTGGAAGATCTGACTTTCTAACTGATGTTTTTCCATTTTGATAAAATTAATTAAAAACTACTCTAAGATCAAATCACAAATCCATTCCCCATTACTAATACTTGCCCCCATTTTCTTATAAAACCCCTGTGCCTTTGTATTCCAGTCTGAAACTAACCAGCGAACCCGATTACAGGACTTGGCTTTTGCTAATTCAATGATCGCCTCTAATAATTCCTGGCCTATCCCCTTTCCACGATATGGCTCCTGTACATACAGATCATCCATATATAAAGAAGTGCCGACCCAGGTATGATAAACATAACTATAGCTAGCGAAAGCAACGATTTCCTCATGGGTATCTACCGCAACAATTGCCATAAAATGATCCTTTTGCTTGTGCATTTTATCCAGCGTATTAATCATTTTTTCGGGTCGCTTTTCAAAATGTGCAAACTCCTGAAAGAGGGCTAACATTCTCGGAAAATCATTTTCATTTACTGGACGATAGTGCATAAATAAAGGGGTATGTTTGATGTGTAGTATATCTTCGAAAGGTATTGACTTTCTGTTACAATAAAAAAGGATCGATTAATATAATTAACCGATCCTTTTTAAATAGAATTATTGAATTATAGGCTATTCCTGAATAACGAATACTTTAGCGGTTCTTGATCCAAGCATTTTTAGTGTGTAGGATCCGGAAGGTAATTCAGAAAGATTCAACTGAACAATATTATAGGTATCCACCACAGAGTTTAGTGTAATCCTTCTTACTGCTCTACCAGACATATCCGTCACTTCAATTTGTGCATCAGTTTGCTGAGCAAAGTATTTTATATTTAACTGTCCATTTTTGATTACTGGATTAGGGTATATAGTCAGGTTCCCATTTTCACAACCGGTATTAATAATTATCGTCTCTGAATACTCATAGCTACCATCAAGATCCACCATTTTTAACCGGTAGTAATTTTTCTCATAGGCTGTTCGATCGAGATGCTGATAATATGCGGAACCAAATACATCGCCATTAGCATTGACAATTTTTATGAAATCAAAATTAGTCCCATTGGTACTTTTTTCTATTTCATAATGGCTAAAATTATCCTCTGAAGCTACTTCCCAGTATAATCTTACATTGCAATCCTCTCCCCTTCCTTCAAAGGCGATCAAGTCAACTGGTAATGCTCCATTATCTTCTCTCCAATCTTGTTCACTGGTTCCGCCTGTTTGAGCATCCGGATGAGATTCAGCGTTTAAGCTTCCGTTTGTTGGATCCATGCTTGACGTATTATTATCAAATCCATCCAACAAGCCATCGCCATCAGCGTCCGTTAACCCTCCACTTAACCCTGTATTCGCATTTGGGAAGTCTGATCCATCTACTACCCCATCAGCATTAGTATCATGTCCTTCTACAATATCATCAATTAGATCATTATCAGAATCAGTGTCTAGATAATCTGGCTCATCTGCTTCATCCGTATTCTCTGGGACAATTGCAATTCCGGTAACATTCATGGTCGAACCATCCGAATTAGTACAAGCTCCGCTACAATCAATATCATATGCATTATCAATACCATCATTATCGTCATCATATCCTGTTGGAGCAACATAAGCATCGGTAGCTTGTGCTTCCGTATTATCAACTATACCATCATTATCCGCATCTACATCAATATACGCTGGCAAACCATCCGTATCAATATCTGAGTACATGGAAGCATGTGGTGTACCTGAGGTAACATCTGATCCACTACCGCTATCAATATTGTCTAACGCATCACTTAATCCATCATTATCAACATCAATCATTGAGGTAGGATCTCCGGCAGAAGGATAATCAACTTCTCCATCTCCGTTAGCATCTGTACCACCCGCTTCTATGATATCTGCGATACCATCGTTATCAGAATCTAAATCCTGGCAATCAGGAATGCCGTCTTCGTCAGTATCTCTAGTTGCTAACTTTGGTTCATCAGGTGAAGTAAACGTAAACGTGATGCCACCAATTCCTCCTAAGTTAACAAATCGGATTTCTACCTCATCGCCTGCTGAGACATTAACAGTCCCAACCGTAACATCAGTAGGCCTGGCATCAGGAGCACCTCCACTTGGCCAGTAAGCATATGCCCTAGTCTCATTTACATAAACATCAATTGCATCATCTAATATATCGCCGGTTTCTCCTCCAAAAGTCAAGGTACCATCTGTTACAAATTTTCTTCGAAACCGAATTTCATAATAAGTATTACCTGACCAGGTAGTCCCCTGATAATTAGCAGGCTGCAAGGGATCAGTTGGGGTTTCTGTTGCAGACCATCTGCCAGTTGTTGAAGAACCATTCGTCACATATCTTACCGCATTGGTATCTAAGCCCATATAATTTGTCCCATGAAAGGTAACTGTACCTGTACCTCCGTGTGGTGAACCAACAATATTATGATAACCCTCATAATAAGATTCTAGCCAATACCCCGTTGGATAAGAAGTGGGTTCCGTACCATCATTTACTACAGTATTGCATCCTTCTACTGCATCCGGTATTCCATCGTTATCATCATCTAAGTCACAAGCATTATCAACTCCATCGCCATCCGTATCAACACCAGTAGCATTTGGACATGCGCAAGATAATGTCGAAGCATCTTGTGAGCCCCCAATCGCTTGTCCATCAGTACCAGCAGCAGTAGGAACCCCATTGGCCTCTAAGCCTCCGGTTAGTGTATCATTTTGGATATCGCCTCCAAGTATCGTAAAGCCACCATCTCCTTCTTCCGCATCGGTACAGCCATCACCATCACTATCGGTATCGTATTGATTTGCTAAAGCATCACCATCCGTATTACAGTAGGTGTATTCTAAGGCCTGAAGCTCATAAATATTGATATAGTTACCACCAGGGTTTGTTCCTGATTTTTGAATTCGGATATAACGGCCATTTATACCTACTGGTATCCTAAGGTTAACTACGCCATCTGTATCTCCAATCTGATAGACATAATCAGCGTTTTCAATTGCTTCCTGAAGGTCAGTATTGGCTGGAAAAGCGTTCTCGGACACCATTACATAAAGATTGCTAGTACGATCCGAACAACAGGATGTCCTATTCCAAATAACTACCTCATCAATCTTCACGGAGCTATTTAAATCAACTTCCCACCAATCATAGCTTGTGCCCCCTAAGGTATGAGCTTCCGGATATCCGGTATTACCGTCGATAGCGTTGCTTGCGACTAATGTTCCGTTATAATTACTATTTTGACTGGCAGTACCGGAAAGCGCATGATTTGTTGAACACTCGTTACTATCTAAGATACCATCATTATCATCATCCAAATCACAAACATCATCTACTCCATCACCGTCTGAATCCACACCGCTTGCGTTGGGACAATCACATGCCTGCGTATTTACATCTCTGGCACTTCCCAAACTCTGTCCGATACCTGCTACTACGCTAGGAATACCATTCGTATCAAAGCCACCTACAAGTGTATCATTTAGTATTTGCCCATTTTTTATAGAATAACTTCCGCCACCTTCTTCTGCATCTGTACATCCGTCATTATCTGAATCAGAATCCAGATAATCTGCAATTCCATCTCCATCTGTATCAATTGAAACACAGGACACATTACAACCAATTCCATCTGAGAAACTTGAAAATCCATATATTGAACCTAAAGAAGGTATGGAACTAGTAACTAAAGTCCTTTCTAAACTTCCGGAAGTCACATCGTTCAAATAATATATATTATCGTTTGCACCAAACACGACCTGGCAGCTCTCACTGAGGGTAGCACCCCAGGCAGTTACATTCATGGTACCCAAGTCCGTATAGCTCACAAAGTTATTATTCCCATCCACTATAATTTCAAGAACATGCTGATCACCTGAGCCCCCTGTAGCAAAGTAATAGATCTTTCCATTGACCATTACGAAGTCTCCAGAAGAAGTAAACCCAGGAATTATAGCCCAAGTGCTAACACTGTAGGGAGAAATAGTAACTCGATAAATGGTATCAACAGTATTATAACCGATTAAAGCAGTCGTATCCGGTAAGAAGGTTAATGAATTTGGGGCTTGTCCAATATCTGGTAAAGCTCCAATTACCGTTTCTGTACAAGTCCCTGGATCGATATGCATAAGGTCAGGCAAAACCGAAGTAAATTCAACCAGATATACTAAACTATCCGGTGAAACTCCAATATCACCACCAGTAAAAGAAAGACTGTTACATAGTATCGTCGTAGTGTTATTATCTACATCATAGGTTCCTAACTCATTGATTTCTGTATTTACATAAACGGTCCCTAAAGTTGAACTTGGGCAATCCAGCCCTTCTACGGTATCTAAGATACCATCGTTATCATCATCTAAATCACAGGTATTATCGATGCCATCATTATCCGTATCTATGCCGGTACCATCCACACATGGACAGGTTTGAGCAGAAGTATTTTGTGAATCGCCTATCCCTTGACCAGTACTACCCGCAACAGTGGGAATTCCATCAGTACGTAACCCTCCGGTTAGGGTATCATTAAGAATTTCGCCAGCTAACATCGTGAATGATCCGCCACCTTCTTCTGCATCTCTACAACCATCATCATCTGAATCTAAATCATAAATATTGGATATTCCATCACTGTCGAAGTCATCCGCTAAGCAGTCCTTAGATGCAACATATTCGATAGAACTATCCGTGGAAAACGAAAATGCAGCTCCTCCTCCCACTTCTCCATATGAAAGGTCAAAAGTATGCCATCCTGGTGCCAGGGTAATACTCCCCGATTCTGTTTGCGATGGATGTGCTCCGGGATTATCAACAACTAATAATCCATCAACGACAAAAAATGACCAGTCATCTGACGTCGTACTAAAAGTATAATTTCCACTAGCTGGCACATACATTTCACCAGACCAGATCGTTATTGTCCCATCATCTTCGATATTATTACCTGTTGCAAATGTTCCAATTGCTTCATTACCAGAATTATCCGGTGTTGGACCAGTAGCGAGGTAGGCGAGATATTCTGTATAAGTATACGAGCCGCCAATGTCTCCGGTATAGCGACTATAGTTAGGATCAGAACAAGCAATTTCATCAAAATCAAGAATACCATCATTATCATCATCCAAATCATGCAAGTCAACTATGCCATCTGCATCATTGTCCTCCAGCTTTCTCAATGAAATATCATCCAATCTAAAGTCATTACCTGCGCAGGTAGACACCAAGTTCGTAAGTTCTACATCAACATTTCCAGATGTTGCTCCAGAAGACCAGGTAGCACATATCTTTTGCCATACATCAGTACCTCCCGAGCCAGAAGTTTGCCGGGTCATCATTAAGCCAGAGGTAAGACTAGTACCATTGATTTCCAAATCCACATTTGGAGTATTCTCGATGACCATCATCCAAACTGAAAACTCATAAGTAGAATTGGCTTCAACGGTGACAGATCCTCTCCAAAAAGTTGCTCCGGAAACATCATTTGGATCAATATATAAAGAAAGCCCGCTTCCGGAGGTATGATCCGGCAATGTACTTGCTTCACAAGAACCAGAAGATATATTACAGGTACTTGTCGGAATAACATTAGCTCCTGTACCGAAAGCATCGGTAATTAAAGTCGTTCCGGTTGGAGTACCTCCATTATAATTATAGTAATCATTACATGCCCCGTTAAAAGAAGCACATGGACTGATCGCAACCCAACCTTGAGCACCACAGCCCCCACTTGTCGCAGCAAAATTATTCCTTCCTCTATTTAGGTCAGAAGTCCAATTTGCATATCCGTCCTCAAAATCCCCATTTGTAATAAGTTCCGGCCCGTAATATTCTTGCCCATAAACTTTTACCTCCTGCATAAAGAAGCAGAGCAGGGTTAAAGTCAAACTTAAAGCGGTAAAACGATTACTTTTTTCTAAGATAAGATTATATAATTCTCTCATGACTAGCCATTTTAATTGCTTAATTCATAATATTCGTTCTAAAGCACTGTACAATCTAACTTATACGATTGCTAATAAGAATCAATTGAAAAAAAACGGGCATTAACTCGAATGGGGAGATTTATTTAAATTCCTGATTTATCTTTTAAAACTTTTGAAAATTAAAGTTTTGAAGATTATCATTTACGGAGCTTTAAATAAGAGAATAGTGTGAAGAAGAATAGTAGAATAGAATCTATTCGTAACGAAAAGACATAGGGATGCTCTGGGTTTTCCTTTTACTTATTCTATCTATTCATTATAGCATACCATTTCTTATCTATAAATCACCCCAGAATTGATTTACATATATCAATATGCCAAAAAAGATGCCACCAACGAAAAGAAATAATTTAACTACGACAATGCGGTAAGATGAAAAAGACCATGGTCTATCAGGAAGTGAATGATGATCCTAAAAAAGCAAAACTTTTAAAAATAAACTCCCTGATTAAAAGGTTTTTACAAATAAAAATTTATCAATATGTATATAGATAAAAAAGAGAATTATAAAAATTAATAAATGCAAGAATTTTACATTTAAGATTCCATTTTATTATTACTATTCATTCCCGTATCGTTCCCATCTAGGCTAATTGTATTTTTCTCCTGCCAATAGGCTTTGATCCCATCCTCGCCTTTTGCCTTCGCCCAATCTCGAAGTATGGAGCGATCTTCCTTATATTCCATTAAGGGTACAGCAAAACCACAAGAAGTTTGCACTAAATCAATTTCTAATTCGAATATCTGTCGGGCGCCCACAGTTTCACCAAATTCGCTGATCTGATCATTAAACGCTGGTTCTCCCAAATGATAAACTTTTGCTTTGCCATACAATCTCAATATCATAGGATTACCTTCGAACGCACAAAACATGATCGTCATTCGATTAGTATCCAGAAGATGAGCAGCGGTTTCATTTCCACTACCTGTCAGGTTAAGCCAGATAACCTTATTAGGTCCAAGGACCCGAAGGGTATCCATTCCCTTGGGAGAAACATTGACCCGGCCTTCTGCTGCTGCAGTTCCGACAAAAAACATTTTTTGCTTATTGATGAATTCAATATGATGCTTGGTGAGGTTTGGAATTCTTTTGCCCATGTGTTGAGG
>JAHDHW010000024.1:0-12650 GCA_020631105.1 Saprospiraceae bacterium
AAGTCATATGTTTTCATAAATACAAATTCAAATACAAAGGTACATTTTACCTATTTTATAAAACAACGTAGTCTGGCAATGGAAGGTTTTTATTTAAGGGGGTAATAAAATGCAAAAGAAAGCTTAAAAAACACAATCCCGGATATTCATTGAAGAACATCCGGGATCAGTCTGAAAATATGGGCTACTAATTGATTTTAATAGGTCGAAAATATTTATAATAAAATGGTACTACCAGTTTGATGATTCTATCTAGCTTATTCCGATATTTTTATCATTAATTATTTCCACTGATAGTACTATTAACCAAATACTTTGACCTTAAACCAATTTGGTGGTTTATTAGCTAATTACTTCCCTACCACTTTGATCAGGGTTCCACTCGCAATATTATCATTCAACTCCATACTATTTAGAATCGCAAATTCTTCCAGTCGATCAGATGCAACTCCATTAGCTTGTAGCACACTTCGTAAACTTCCACTTCGATTTACTTTTACAACATCAACTCGCTCCGGTTGAACGTTAATGCGATTTTGATCTCTTAACTGACGGAAGTTTTCCATCGTATTTTCAAAATCTCTGGAGTAAACAGGATAATCGACAGATTGAGCTACCCCAAGAATTTGATACATCAAACCATTATACTCATAAAAGTAGGCTACTATTTTTAATTCAGGACTTTGATTGCCACTTTGATCCTGGGCAGCTGGTTGGCTGGCTAAGACCTGGACAGAATTAAGTCCATTTATTCTACGTTTCGAAGAATTGACTAGTGTCAATTTGTTATCTGTAACAAAACTTTGCGCAGCAGCATCCAGAGATTCACCTTGAGCAATCCGGAGCACCATCATTGCTTTTCCATCCTTTTGTCCCATCTGAACAGCCTGTGGCGAATTAAGTGTCTGCCATTGGTTAGGCACTGGGAATTCGAATTTCAGTTCAGGGTGGAAAAATTTACCATCATCAAAATACCCCTGACGAGGATCTTCTCCATAGATTAAGCCATCAATCATTCTCAGGTAACTATCACGGTTTACCGCGTAATTCGCGCCTGGATCTTTTGCCTGCCATTTTTGAGCAAGCTGACCCACTTTATTATATCGGTCACCCGGATCAGGGTGAGTAGATAACATCGTTGGAGGACCTTCAGCATCACCACGCATTCTTTTAAGGGTATTAAAGAAGTTTGCCATTTTTACAGCATCATAACCAATTTTTGTGGAGTACTCTACTCCTAGTTGATCAGACTGGCTTTCATTATCACGGCTAAATTTCAAAAACAAGAGTCCAAGACTTTGCTGCGCAACATCTGCATAGTTTCTAAATTCCTTAGAGGCTATCACGCCAGCAATAAATCCAACTTGAGCCAAAGTTTGTTTCGTGTACTGCTTCGCAGAGTGTCTAGCGGTAATATGCCCGATCTCATGTCCTAATACACCCGCAAACTCCGCTTCATTATTAAAATGTGCGAGGATACCTCTGGTGAAATATACATAACCACCTGGCACCGCAAAGGCATTAATAATTGGAGAATCAAGTACTTTAAATTCGTATGGAAGTTCTGGTCGGTGCGAAACAGCCGCCATTTCTTTTCCTTTATCCGTAATGAATTTTTGGATTTCATCATTTTCGTAGAGTCCATACTGAGCAACTACCTGAGGATCATAAGATTTTCCAAGGTTGATTTCCTTTTCTGTGGACATCAAACTAAGTTCTTTCTTACCTGTTACCGGATTATATGCACAGGTATTAAAAAGCATTACTACCAATGCTAGCATTAATGTGGACTTAAATGCAGTTGAAAGCGATTTTTGCATGATTATCTATTTGTTTCGTAATACGAGTGAGCACTTATCTAAAGCCTCATCTCATTCATTAGGACTAAGATAGGGCTTGTAAGTTACTTATCCGAATAGGATTTCTTTAAAAAAATAACGAATTGTTAAGACAATCGTTCGATCCATAGTAGCTTTGCCTTATGATTGATGAAAAGTCGCCGTTAAATATTTTGTTTTTGGCTTCCTGGTACCCCAACCGCCTGGAGCCGCAAAATGGTAACTTTATTCAACGTCATGCTCAGGCAGTTGCTCAAAAAGCAAAGGTTGCTGTACTCCATGTTATCTCTTCGCCTGAGTTGCGGAATATAGAAATCACCAAAGAATGGAACGGAAATCTATATGAAGTGATCGTTTACTTTCCTAAAAGTCCTGCATGGAATCCAATTGCGAAAATGAATAAGTACCTGAATGCACATCGTCAGGGCTTTGAACTTGTTCTAGAGGAACTTGGGCATATTGATATAACGCATCTAAATGTTTTTTTCAGAGCGGGCCTTTTTGCCTTAGAGTTAAATAAAAAATACGGAATTCCATATATCGTTACGGAGCATCTTACGGCATTTTTGGACAGCAATCCTTATGAATTCAAATGGTACGAAAAGTACTTTATCAAAAAGATCGCTAAAGCCGCTGCTCTAATTTGCCCGGTTTCAGAGGACCTGCGTGATGCACTTATCCGTTTTGGGGTAAAGGGCCCTTTTGAAGTTGTACCGAATGTTGTCGACACCAATTTATTCCAAAACGAAAAGCAAAGGCAATATGAAAAAATAAAATTGCTACACGTTTCTACCCTAAGTGAAGATCACAAAAACTTCAGTGGCATGCTAAGGGTAATAAAGCGACTTAGCGAAATCAGGACTGATTTCGACATGAGTTTCGTAGGAAACAATTTTGGTGAAAGCTCCATACAAAAAGCAAAAGCGATGGGTTTATGGAACACCTTCGTTACTATTCAAGAGGAGATTCCTATTGAAAGTATTGCTCAACTCATGCAAGCACATCACATTTTCGTATTATTCAGCAATTATGAAAATCTACCTTGCGTTATTTCCGAAGCACATGCCTCAGGGATGCTTGTCGTAGCTACTGACGTTGGCGGTGTCCGGGAGATGATCAACCCAAATAATGGTTTTTTAATCAAAGCCAGAGATGAAACGGCGCTACTGCAAAACCTGATTCAGGCGATGGACAATATTCAGTCCTTTGATACCGCGAAGATTCGATCCGAAGCCGTTAATCGCTATAGTTACGAACAAGTAGGGCAAGGCTTCAGAAATATATATCAAACGATCCTGGCAAATAAATAAATTAATGCATTACGGATTTACCATTACCAAGTCATTAAGCGCTCATCAAGTAGAAACCCAAAAGGATTCCTCTACTGCTAATGACCTTGCATGGCAATCCGAACCTGGTGCTGCTACCTATCATTTCTCCTATCAACGAAATGCTCATTTTTCAGAAGACAAACTATTTTTTGAGCATCCCGAATTTATTATCGGGATAGACGGTGTAATCCTTAATCTACAGCAATTAAAAAATCAAAATGCCATAACCAAATGGTCGGATCTTTTCATTCATTTATATGAACGTTTTGGTGAAGGGATGGCAGGTCAATTATATGGAAGCTTTTATGGGTTCGTACTGGATAAGCGTAGCGACACATTGCTTTGTTTTACCGACCACTGCGCCGCAAAAAAAGTCTACTACCATAGCAGTGAGGACTTACTGATCATTAGTTCGTCTCTACAACAGGTTTCTAAGCTGTTATCAGCGAATAATAAAAATAAACCTTTGAATCATCGCTCCGCTTACGCTATGCTTACCGCTGGCGGAATGTTTGGAGCAGAGACTTTAATCGAAGGGGTTCATCGTTTACATGGAGGCCAATATCTTTTTGCTAGTAAGAAAGGTGCACGGGTTAGTCATTACTTCGATTATAATAATATCCAAATCAATGCTCAGGCGGAATCAAAAATTATTGATCAGTTAGAAGTACAATTTCAAGCTGCATTAAAACTAGAATACGAGAAAGACAGGGCCTATCAAAAAGAGCATCTTGCAACCCTCAGTGGAGGACTGGATTCAAGAATGAATGTAGGGCTGGCACACAAAGCCGGTTATCCTGTTGACAATCTTTGTTTTTCTCAATCCGGATACGCTGATGAGACTATTGCGAAGTCCATTGCAAAAGACCTGGGGCAAGCTGTGCATTTTGTCCCCTTGGATGGCGGGAAATATATTTTTGACCTAAAAGAGAATATGGAAATTTACGAAGGGGCTGTATTTTATCTCAGTTCAGCACACTTCAATTATTCCATAAAAAAAATGGATCTTTCCCCTTATGGCCTGATCCATACCGGCTTATTGGGCGACGCAATTTTGGGCACTTATATTTCGGCGCCGAGGACACAAGCTCCCGAAGTAGTTTCGAAACTCCAATCCAGGAAATTATTGCCCAGCATAAAAACAGACTTGGAAAAATTAGCGAAAGACTACGTTTCGGAAGATGTCTACAATTTGCACATGCGCTTTTTTAATGTGATTATCTCCGGGAGCTACGCCATGGAAAAATACGGATACTTGACGGCTCCTTTTATGGAACCGCAATTTATGCGCACCTGTCTGAGTATGCCGCCCAAGTATAAGTTTCAACAGAAGATCTATATTAAGTGGTTGAATAAATATCATCCAGAGTTAGCCAACTATACCTGGGAAGCAACTGGTTTTAAACCACGTTATACCTGGCAAAGGTCCCTGAGTCGATTTACCTTAAAAGCCAAACATCTTTGGTATGGCGCTCGTGGTCAGTCCTATAAACTCAATATGACGCCATATCAGCATTGGTATCAAACCAACGAAGCAATTGCTCCATTTTTGCAGGATCAATATGATCAATTGATTGAACTGTTAGATGGAGTACCCAAGCTACAACAAGATTGTAAATCGCTCTTCGAGAGTGGAAATGTACTCGAAAAGTCTCATGTCCTCACCCTGCTCGCCGGAATCGAGCTACTAAACATTGAGGTATGAATGTAGTGCAATTCATCAGGGATTTTATTGCTCGTCGTGGGTTTATGGTTTTGCTCTCGACCATCGTGGCAAAAGGTGCAAACTTCATTGTGCTCATTACCGTTATTAATCTGCTTTCGCAGTCCGAATACGGTCGAATCGCCTATGGCTTAACTATTCTTTCTTTTGTAGCACCATTTGTTGGTGGTGGTATACATCAAGGCTTATTACGTTATGGTGCATTGAGTCAGGGGCAATTAGCAAAGAAAGTGCTATTCCGGGATACCTTCCGAACTGGCTTAAAATACAGCATTGGCATTGTAGCACTTATTATGTTATTAAGTCCTTTGCTAACGATGCGAATGCCAGAGGCCCTACCCTTTTTATTAATCTTAAGTATTCAGGTAATTGCTTTATTTATCCTGCAGATGATACAGGTCTACTGTCGCCTTTTAAATCAGAATCAGGTTTTTGCTCGTATTGATATTCAATATAATCTATCCTTATTATTTTTTAGTGTCAGCCTCGTTTATCTATTTGGAGGATTGGGATATGTCATTAGTTTGATTGGAGTACCGCTTATCCTGGGTTTATTTTATTTAAGAAAACTAAAGTTGTTTTCGGCTCCTATTTCAGATACCAGTATACAGCGTATTCGCAAAGCGTTCAGCTTTAGGAATAAAGAACTAATTCAGTATGGATTATTCACCAGTCTGGGAGGTGTAGTGTCTCAATTATTATATGCGGTTGATATTTTGCTTATTGGAAACTTATTGGATCAGCCTGAAGATAAGGTAGCTATTTACAAAGTCGCAAGTATCTTTCCTTACAGTGTACTCATCTTATCTGTTGCCATGCTAACAACGGATTTTGTCAAACTGGCAAAAGATGCAAGCCAACAAAAAAGTGTATTGTCCAATTATTATATAAATTATCTCAAACTCTTTGGAGGGATCAGCATACTTCTGCTTTTGTCTTTTTACTTTCTTGCGCCCTGCTTGCTTCGAATCTTCGGAGTCGAATATGTCGGTAATGAAATGCTTGTCCACATCTTTACCATAGGTGTAGTAGGTGGATTATTATTCAGGGTGCCAATGGGTAATATGCTTTCTGCGATTGGCTGGCCTAAGCTAAATGCACTGTTTGCAATTATCATTTTGCTGGTAAATCTTGTGGTTAATTATTTTATGATATTGAGGTATGGTATCCTTGGTGCGGCGATCACTACTGCTGCTTTGATGTGGTTATCAGGCTTTTTATCCCTTGCAGCTTTTGTTTATTTCTTAAGACAAAAGGCCGATTAAGCTCTGGCAGGCCGGCAATTTAAATATTTTTATTATTTTTCAATTTGTGACATGATAAATTACGTGATTTTCATGTTTATTTTATATCTCTTTCTTATCTTTATCTTATAATAAACCGAACATACTCTCTGATTAATCTCTTAAGAGCTTTTGTACACTCTTGGGGCTGGATTGTATTATTCGAGAATACCTAAACTTACAAATACACACGAAGCTATGAAGAAGATTTACCTTCTGACTTTAATTTTATTCTTGACCTTCAGTATATCCTGGAATATGTATGGCCAAACTATTTCTATTTCTGATGAAGCAACAGGAAACACTATTGCGGGTCGAGCAGCCACTCAAGCATTAGATGACAATTGGGTTTCTAATCAAACAAATGGAGTAACTAATGCAGATCTATTTTCAAATGCTACAACAGATGACTTAAGTGGATCAAAGACTTTCTCTGATGCTAATGGAAACGGTTATACCATAGATTGGCAAATTGGATTTATAAATGAAGTTGGTCCCGGAACACCAACTTCAACAAGCTTTACAGCTGTTACTAATCTAAATACAGGTTCCGTAACTATTGGTACGAGTAACACGATGCAAGGCACTGCTCCTAATCCTTTTTCAACTCAAAACCGATTATCTACAGGCCTCAATTCCAGTAGCACACCAAATTCTAATAACGGTTTGAATGCGATTAGGTTAGTTTTCACAAACAGCGCTACCGAAATTCAGGATGTAGGGTTCTTCCTGGGAGACCTTGAGTCAAGACCTAATAATGGAACTGTAGCAAGAGCCATTATGATTTCTAATGGTACCACTACGGCATTCGATATAATTTATAACGGTACAGTTCAAAACGGTACCAATTATACTGTAACAGAGCCTGCTGGAAGTCCTACAGGTCCTAGCAATAATGATAATGGAGACTGGGGCGATGATAATTCGGTATTTTTATCCTTTAGTGCTCCTAATCCAATTGATGAAATCATCATACATGTTGGAGATGATGATCATACCTCTTCTAATACTGGGAGAACCGAGCAATTAGGTATTGTAGGTTTACAAATTCCTAATACGCTTGGTCCTGCCCCAGTACAACTTATCAACTTAAGTGCACAGTCCAATAAAGAGATTATCCAACTCAACTGGTCCACTGCTTCTGAAGAAAACAACGATTACTTTGATATTGAATGGAGTTTCGATGGTCGAAACTTTGAAAAAGTCGGAACAGAACTAGGTGCCGGTACAAGTGTACAGAGAAGTGATTATGAATTTAATCACGAATCACCAATGAATGGTACAAACTACTACCGACTAAAACAAGTAGACTTCAACGGAGATTTTGAGTATTCAAATATAGTCAGTGCCCGGATAGATGATGAAGAGATCATAAAGGTTTTTCCAAGTCTTGCACGATCAGTGATCAATATCGTAAAGCCAGAAGGGCTCTCGAACATCAGTATTTATAATGTAAGTGGACAGCAGCTAAAACAAATCCAAAACGATAATAATCAGCAAATAGAAATAAATATTGAGGATTTACCAGTTGGAAATTACTTTATCACTATAAGTAGTGCGCAGCAGGTATTCACCAAACAATTTATAAGATTTTAGTAAGTACTGTATGATTATTTTGATGGGTGAGACAAGAAATTTTGGTTCACTTTGACAAATACTCAATGATTGAAAGCTGCTTCTTCGGAAGTGGCTTTTTTTTTATTCCTGAAGTTCGTGCTCAATTTGTTGAATAAGGGACTTAATCTCATCAACTGTTTGCTGATAGCGATAGAGTTTAAATCTCCGATTATTTTCGATCCGCCAGAGTGCAGCATAAATCCTATTCTTTTCCGCAGAAGTTAAATTCAGAGGCTGATTAATAGATTTGGGAATTCCCCTTTCGTTAAATTTAAAATGAGGAGACAGGACCTCATTGATCTCATCATAAAAACTAAGAAAGGTCCGCATTTCTGTTGCGACCTCTTCTAGTTTATAGAGTATTTGATAGTTATAATCATAAAGACTGATGATCCGAAATCGTAAGGAATCATTTTGGATAATTTCTAATCCTTTAGATTTGAGAGACTCGTAACCTGTTCGGTTCATTATCGAAGTAAAATCCCTAACCAATAGAATATAATGAAACCCAATGGAGTCCTGAGCTATTGGCCGATCTTCGATGACGTCTCTAAAAACATGGCAGGCCCGAACGCTCATTTCATGGCCTCCCATATTCCCTTTAATGTCTTCTAGGTCGAGTTGGAGTCCATTTTTGATTTCGGTCAGAATTTTAGTTTCTGAGACTTGATCGCGTCGGTTATCATTCCAGTTATTCAGTGCAAAGGCAGCAATAACCGCAACGAATATGGAGAGAAATTCCAGAAAATATTTCTTCCAGTTGATGATCCGGACTTTCATAAGCATGCATTAAGACGAGGATACGTTTGTTGCTGTAACGAACCGCATAGCGGGAGTGGAAACCCGGCGAATAAAAAAGAAGATCTTAAGCATCCGCAGGCATCACACGCTCCACTTCTTTAAAGACAACACCATGTTCTTTTAATTCTTCTAAAACAGGATCATATACCTGCTTCATCACCGGAATGTTCACTCCTGTTTCTTTAATTTTCCCTTGCATGACCAGTTTTACAAAAATACCCATAGGTACTCCAACCAGTTTGGACATAGCAGTATCAACCGAGTCGTTTCCTTCTAGGACAAGCGTGGAGGTAACCTCCCGATTTTCTCCATCCATCTCATATTCAAACTCATGCCGCATGATAATCATGTCTTTATCTTCCGGCTTAAGTTTCCATTTTTCGAGTAGAAGGTTTTCGAGAATAAGTGCAGGAGTTGCTCGTTCAATACCAATCCTTTTGTTACGGAATAAACCTAACCAATCTAGTTTTCGCATCACCGGAGAGAAAGGCGTTTCACCTAAGAAATCAGCAATACGTTCTCTGACAGAACCAGTCCCTTCCCGAGGTCCGAGGTAAGCTTCCATTAAGGAGTGGTAAGTTAAATCCTTGGATTCTAAAATTGGGTACGAACCATCCGTGAGTCCTATTTTGATCAAGGCATTCCAGGCATCACAGAAGCCAGCATTTCGAATGGTACCTCTCAATATACTTGGAAGATCTCCTAGTCCATACACTTCACGGTATAGCAAAGAATCCCGATTCGCATAAACTTCAAAATCGCCCAAACCTTCGACGTTAATGGTACGATATTGTTCGAATAATCGGTTGTAAGGAATGTATTTATATTTACCCTTCTCAAGATACTGGGCAGTACCTTGTCCCGCTAATACAACATTACGAGGGTTCCAGGTAAATTTATAATGCCAGGGGTTATCATCACTTTCCGGAGCAATTAAACCTCCGGTGTATGAACGAAAGGCTTTAAGGGTTCCGCCTTTTGCTATAATCTCATCAATTTTTTGCTTGGCAGACATATGATCAATCCCAGGGTCGAGTCCCATCTCTCCCATAAAAATCAGCTCACGATTACGAGCTTCATCCCCAAGGCGATACATCTCCTTCGAGACATAAGAGGCAGTGATCAGATGCTTTTTCAGGCGGATACAATCGTATGCTACTTCAATATGCAAGTGTGCAGGTAAAAGGGAAACAACAACATCTGCTCGTTCTATCAACTCTCGGCGGTCATTAACTTTCGTAACGTCTAACCAGGTTGCTCTTCCTTGCGGATGAGATCCAACTTTCGAGATCGCAAGCTCAGGGTTTGCATCGGCAACAGTAACGAACCAACCAAAAGATTCAGATTGTTTCAATACATAATTTATAAGTGCAGTAGCTGACCGTCCAGCTCCAATAATTAGGATATTCTTCATGACTAAAGGCTTATGGTAGTTTCGGAGCAATCCCAAATTAATCAGCTATCACCGCTAATCCAGAGCTCATTTTAACTGGTGAATGTCATTCACCTCTCAATGGGGGCAAATTTATTTTATTTTTCCTTTAAAAGGAAATAATTGAGCCTAAGCTATCCATAGACTTTTGAGAAAGTCCTTTTAAAACTAAATTGCTTGATTATAATCCAAACTTTTTACATTACTTTGGGTATAAAGATCTGAGATCGAGTCTATAATCTCAAATAAAATCGATAAACACTTTAACTTAATCAAGGCAAATTAATGGAAACCAAAATTATTCAGACTAAAATAAAGGTCTTCCCTTCAATAAATGACTTGACTGAGCAGGATCAAATACTTTTAAAACTTGCACATAAGAGCGTTTTGGATGCTTATGCCCCCTACTCTAACTTCAGAGTAGGCGCTGCCTTAAGATTGAATAATGATGAATTAATTGGTGGAAGTAATCAGGAAAACGCTGCATACCCGGTGTGTATCTGTGCTGAAAGAGTAGCGCTGAGCGCTGCTGCGTCCAAATATCCAAGGGTAGGAATAAATACTATTGCAATCACTGCTAAAAGCCAAAAGTTGGAAATGACCGATCCTGTTTCCCCCTGCGGTACTTGTCGTCAATTCATGTGTGAGGTAGAACAAAAACATCAACAAAAGATGCGCGTGATTTTACAAGGAGAATCCGGTCCGGTATATATCCTCGAATGTGCGAAAGATCTTTTGCCCTTATCTTTTGACGGGAGCGTACTATGATTACTTGAATTCGTTTAAATCCTCTGGTGTATCGATACCTTTCGAGGTCAATTCTGTTATTCCCAGCCCGATTTCATACCCTTGCTCCAGCCATCTTAATTGTTCTAATCTTTCCTGCGCCTCCAAAGTACTTGGCGGCAGCTTTACCAAGTCCAGCAAAGTTCTTCGATCAAAAATATACATCCCGATATGCTGATAAAAATGATGAGTATTAAGCCATTCCTTTTTGTCAATATCTCTTTGGTAAGGTATAGGATGGCGGCTAAAGTAAATTGCCCGTCCCTGTATACTCTTCGCGACTTTCACAATATTTGGATTGAATAAGTTGGCTTCCTCAGTGATAAGCTTTGCAAGCGTCGCGATCTTATACGATTGTTTCCGAAAGGTCATTACTAATTCATCAATCATCTGTGGAGGCACAAATGGCTCGTCTCCCTGTACATTCAACACAACTTCAAAGTCACTCATGGTCTGCGCTACTTCCCCGCAACGATCTGTACCACTCTGATGCGTATCCAGGGTAAGCATTGCTTTTCCACCAAAAGATTCAACTTTTTTTAGAATTCGCTGATCCTCCGTCGCTACGATCACCTCATCAACGGTAGACGCTGCGCTTACCTGCTCATAAACGCGCTGTACCATCGCTTTCCCTTGTATCTCTACCAGAGGTTTACCAGGAAAACGTACCGACTGGTACCTCGCCGGGATGATCGCCAAAACCTTAGTCCTTATTGAATCAGGCATATAATGAAGAGGTGTTTTTCAACAAATAACGCACATAATAAGAAGATTTGTTAAATTTGTTAGTGCATCTGAAACACGAACTACTGGAAAGACTATGAAGAAAACATTTTTAACCACGCTACTCCTCAGCTGGAACTTACTGCTTTTTGCACAGCTGTTCCCACCGATTAATCCACTTGATACGATCAAGACTACTGGTGACAGCGTCCAGTACTTAAGCCTTCAGGATACAATCTTTCTAGAATTTAGCTCTTATCAGGAAAAAATATTTAACCACTATATCGCTCCTAAGCAAACGCTTTATTCTATTTCAAAATTTTATGGCCTTTCTCTGGAAGAGCTTTATTATTACAACCCGGAGTTACGAGACCAACCGGTCTCTATTGGTCAGGCTATAAATATTCCGATCCCAAACAAATCAATTGTTCGTTATCAAATTCCAGGCTTTGATCAGCGAAAGTTTGTTCCGGTTTGTTACCGAATCCGAAAAGGAGACACTATGTATAATATATCGAAGCGCACTTTTAAAATGCCTATCGATACCGTAATGGCTAGAAACAACCTTACTTCGTTTGAGCTTTCTATCGGCCAGGTTCTACAATTGGGTTGGATGAGCATTGACGGCATTCCAGAGACGAACCGCAAATTTCGCGGGCATCCTATCTGGAAAAAGAATGAAACAATGCGTCGTAAGTATGATAATAACAAACAGGTTAAAAAAGAATACCAACAACGTGGAGTAGCTTACTGGCAAAAACAAACAACTGCTAAGGGTGATGAAATGTTTGCACTTCATCGTAATGCGCCTATAAATTCCATCATTGCAGTTACCAATCCTATGAAAAAGAGAACGGTGTACGTTCGGGTAATTGGCCGTATCCCCGGTAGTGTTTATGGTGATAATGTCATTACCGTCCTCTCCTCTGCTGCTGCTAAAATGCTGGGTGCAAAAGATGCTCGTTTTTATGTAAAGGTTCGATATACGAAATAATCGCTTTCTTCATAAAAGACTTTCATTCGCTGTTTGCAGTGGGGATCCTTTCTAATTTTCATTTTCGTGCCTTTTTTCCTGTTTTTTAGCTCTAAACAAAATACCTTTGCAGGCGTAAAGTA
>JAHDHW010000024.1:12750-31774 GCA_020631105.1 Saprospiraceae bacterium
TGCCTTTTTTCCTGTTTTTTAGCTCTAAACAAAATACCTTTGCAGGCGTAAAGTATTATAGGCTGTTCAATGGCAATATAATTGATGAATAGTCTCCGTTAGTTCACTATTAAATCTTATTTGGGATACTTGAATGATGAATTCCCACTGATTAAACCAATATTAATGATCCACAACAATATCTTAGAAACCATTGGTAATACGCCACTAGTTAAGATTAACAAAGTATGTAAAGAAGTCCCGGCAACAGTGTTAATCAAAGTGGAAACGACCAACCCCGGTCATTCTATCAAAGACCGTATGGCACTCAAAATGTTAGAAGATGCCGAAAAACGTGGTGACATCCTTCCTGGTGGGACGATCATTGAATGTACCTCAGGGAATACAGGGATGGGACTGGCAATTGCTGCTTGCGTCAAAGGGTATAAATGTATTTTTACGACCAGCGATAAACAATCCAAAGAAAAGATCGACTTACTCCGTGCAGTCGGAGCCGAAGTAATTGTTTGTCCAACGAACGTTACACCTGAAGATCCAAGGTCTTATTACTCTGTAGCCGAACGCTTAAGTAATGAAATCCCAAATTCTTATTGGTGCAATCAATACGATAATCTTTCTAACCGAACGGCTCATTACGAATCTACAGGACCCGAAATCTGGAAACAGACGGAAGGCAAAGTCACCCACCTTGTTGTAGGTGTAGGTACCGGAGGGACCATCTCCGGAACTGGTAAATACTTAAAAGAGCAAAATCCGGATATTAAAGTCTGGGGAATTGATACTTATGGATCTGTTTTCAAAAAATACCATGAGACTGGAGTTTTTGATGAGAAAGAAATCTACCCTTACATTACCGAAGGGATCGGAGAAGATATTTTACCTAAGAACGTCGATTTTGATGTAATCGACCTTTTCGAGAAAGTGACCGATAAGGATGGTGCAGTCATGGCACGTAGACTAGCGAGAGAAGAAGGAATGCTTTTGGGATATTCAGCGGGCTCTTCCTTTGCAGGTTTGGTTCAGCTCAAAGACCAATTAACTGAAGATGATGTAGTAGTGGTCGTTATCCATGATCATGGTAGCCGCTACGTTGGAAAAATCTATAATGATGATTGGATGCGAGACCGTGGTTTTCTGGATACAGAATTAAAAGTAAAAGACCTTATTGCTAAAAAAGAAACGAAGGATTTTCATGCTGTCCAGTTTGATACCACTATCAAAGAAGCCTTTACCATTATGAAAGACATGGATATCTCTCAGATGCCGGTTATGAAAGAAGGCGGGATCGTAGGCTCTATTACCGAGAGTGCAGTATTGACCAGCTTACTGGAAAATCCGCTGTCAAATACGGAGAAAACGGTAGATACAATTATGGACGCCGCTTTTCCAATGGTTCAGGAAGATTTACCTTGTCGTCAACTATCAAAGTACATTAGTAAGAAGATTCCTGCAGTGATTGCTCAGGATCGTACGGGTGGTTTACATGTATTGACGCAATACGATATTATACAAGCTGTTTAGGCTTATCCTTTTCTAGTTAAGGAGATAGAAAACAATTCGTTTTTTGTTTCCTTAACTATTCTTTCCCAACTTAATTTCTGGATTACTTAAAAAGAGGAACCTGTGCAGCTCGCATTGCGGCATCTTCAGCATAAAGTAATGCCTTCTCTTCTGTAACTAATAATCGCTTGATTACCCTGAGTCGATGCGTGTATTTTTTCATCTGATCATTATAAATACCATAATGATCAATTTTATCAATACGAACCTGTCCGGAAGCATGAATAATCTGTTGGTCGCCCATCATGATGCCGACATGTGTAATTTTTCCTTTTTTATTTTCAAAAAAGGCTAAATCTCCAGCCTGCGTTTGTTCAATGAAATCAATGAGCTTTCCTTCACTTACCTGATCTTTAGCATCGCGCGGCAAGGAAATCCCTACCAGTTTGAACACGACCTGCGTAAATCCAGAGCAATCAATACCCATCGGCGATCGCCCTCCCCAGAGATATGGAGCATAGAGGTAACGACGTGCAAACTTTAACAACATTTCCGAATTCGCATCAATACTTGAGGGCGTAATGGCTTGGCCACTAAATTGAAAACTACTACCATTAATCGAAAACCGAAGTCCATCAAAATTAGGTAAGTTCGCACCAATCGTAATCGGAAGATAATATTCCTTACCAGCTGCCGGTTGCATCAATTCAATACTGCAGGCATGATTAATTCGATATAACTGGAATTCTTCCGGAGTAATATTTTTGATTTGCTTACTATCCACCCAACCGATATAATTATCCCAATCACATCGGATGCGATACCAGGAACCACGCGACTCGAGGATTTCCACCAGCTCTCCAAAGAGAATTTGGGAGATCATCTCGCTTTTATCCGAAGCGCTGCTTCGAATCGGTACAATACTTAATGGATTAATCCCGTAGTTCATAACTAGAATAGTATGCTGTTTTGCTGGAATGAGTTTTGCTTTATATAGTTACAAAACATTAGGCCAAATTATTCAAAATCAGTCAAATAGCAAAGGAGAGTTAAAGAATATTCGTTGGCATATGTCTATTTTTTCATATTCTTTGGTACTTCTTGCATTTTACATCACGTTTTGACTGGAATTAAATTAAAATAAGTCTCTTATATTCACCGTTTGTAAGGTGGCTATAAAAAACAACAGAAGGCAAAGAATCCTAAAAAAACTTAACTTTGCCGCCTGATTCATCGATCTATGAAAAAATTACTACTTACACTAGTTGCAATTATTACGCTGGTAACTGTTCAAGCGCAGGATAAGCACTTTACGCAGTTTTATGCTGCTCCCTTGACATTGAACCCAGCACTTACCGGAGCTTTTGATGGTCGTTACCGTGCAGGTATGATTTACAGAGATCAGTGGCGGAATGTTTTAGATAATCCATATCGTACATTGGCCGCTTCTATTGATGTAAAATTTGACCTTAATCTCAATTCCAGATACAAGGACGCTTTTGCTGTGGGCTTATTATTCTATAATGATGAGGTAAGCGGAATTGATTTTAGCACCAATCAAATTGCGCTTTCCGGTGCTTTCCATAAAGGATTGGATTATGACAAAACGCAGTTTCTAAGTGTTGGATTCCAAGGTGGATTAGCCCAACGAAATATCAATTACGAAAGATTATTCTTTGATGATCAGTTTAATTCTCTGGATGCTTACGACCTCGCAACCGGCGAAGAATTACCTGAAAACAACTTTACCTACTCCGATTTATCTGTTGGAGTTAATTATACCTTCAAGCCTTCTCGCAAAATGTCCTTCTTCATTGGTGGTGCAATGCATCATGTGCTTCGCCCGCAGGTAACTTTCTATGGTGCAGAAGAGCCAAGTGGTGATAGTCGCTTGTATTCTCAGTATTCGGCTCAACTGAGTGCTAATCTTCCAATTGCAGAAAGAGTTTCCTTAAGCCCACGATACTTAATCGCTATCCAGGGGCCACATATGGAAATGAATACTGGCGCGAATATCCGATACCAGATAGATACTTATGGTGCAAATGCTTTGCACATTGGTACCTGGGTACGACCAGTGAGTAATTTTGATAATGCATTGGATTTAGATGCACTAGTCCTTTTGCTAGGCTTAGAATTGAATGCGGTAATGATCGGGCTTTCATATGACCTTAATCTAAATGATATCAGTACCACCAGACAAGGAGCATTTGAATTATCACTGACCTATATTGGCGAGTTTGATAATAATGAGATCTTCTGTCCTAAGTTTTAATAATTTTTCAAGCCAGCCTAAGTAAGGGAAGTCAAATTCATTCCGCTTACGTACTTTGAGCTTTTGGTTTGACGGAAAGGTAAGTATTGCATGATCGGATCTGCCTTGTCGTCTAATGCGGCTTCATACTTCAGTTCTACAACTGTCGCTTCATCTTCAATCGCATATTTGGTAAAACGTATCGCTCGCAAGAGTGAAAAATAACGTAGCCCTGAGTCTACCGTAATCCTAAAATTACCATCCGAAGTACCATAATACGAACGTTGATAAGAGTTGATTAAAGTTGGTACCAGATCCAATTTCAGTTGACTATACGCACTCACTTCTTTTTTGAGCGCTCTGAAATCTTCCAGATCAAAAGAACTTTTAATCGGATAGGTTTCCTTGCAACCGAGCATATTGCTCTTAATCTTAATCTCCAGATTGGGTTTGGATATTATGCTGACATCATCACCGTACCAGCGTACCCTGAACTTTCTTCGCTCAGATATCCCATCAACATTTTCGGTATAAGCCATATAATTAGGCGTATCGAAATAAACATTATTGATTTGACGATCCGGAAAGATTTTACGGAAACTGGCAGGGTGATTCCGAATGACCTGTTTGACCACTTCGGGGTGAAGTTGCTCAGACTTATATTTTTTCTCGTGTCGAAACGAGCGCTGATCCCCTTTGATCATATCTCTAAATGAATATTTTCCACAATTTCTAATCCATACCCTACTAAGCCAATCCGGCGCTTAGGATTATTAGAGATCAATCGAATCTTCGTTACGTTCAAATCACGAATCATTTGTGCACCTACCCCAAAATCTCTTTGCTCATTACTCTGAGTTCCATCTTTGACGATTGCCTCTGGTTCAATATAAGCGCGAAGCTTATTAAGGATCGTATTTCCCTTCTCACCATGACGCATATAAATCAGCACCCCTTTTCCTTCATTGGCAATCATTTCCAGTGATTTATTGAGTTGCTGACCATAATCTTCAAATAAGGTACCCAGGATATCTCCGGTTTCGGTACTGGAATGTACCCGAACCATTACTGGTTCGTCTTGTTCCCATTCTCCTTTTTTAATAGCCAGATGCGTATCACCAGTGGTAATCTGAGTATAGGCAATCACTTCAAATTTTCCGAATTTGGTATCCATATCCACTGCAATTTCCCGCTTTACAATACGCTCCGTACGCATACGGTAAGCTACCAGGTCGGCAATAGAAATGAGTTTAAGATCATGCTCTTTCGCTAATTCCATGAGCTGTGGTAAGCGCGCCATGGTACCATCTTCGTTCAGGATTTCAACGCAAACACCAGCCGGATAAAACCCTGCCAATTTTGCCAGGTCAATCGTCGCTTCCGTATGTCCGGTTCGGCGAAGAACTCCTCCCGTCTTAGCTCTTAGAGGGAATATATGCCCTGGACGAGCATAATCCGAAGCTTTGGCTTCCGGGTTGACCATATACTTGATTCCGGTTGCCCGATCATAAGTAGAAATCCCGGTAGAACAGCCATGTCCGATCAGGTCAATGGAAACGGTAAAAGCTGTCTCATGTGGATCACTGTTATTCACGACCATCATACTAAGCTCCAGTTCATCCGCCCGTTTCTCATCAATTGGCGTACAAATCAGTCCACGACCGTAGGTAGCCATAAAATTGATAATCTCCGGAGTGACGGTCTCTGCCGCACAGATAAAATCGCCTTCATTTTCCCGGTCTTCATCATCAACGACGATGATGACTTTTCCGGCTTTAATATCCGCTATTGCTTCTTCGATGGTGTTTAATTCCACTTTATTATCTTTTTCTTTAATTACGTCGAGGTGGTTGCCAAACATTCGTTTTTACGCCTTTTAAATATTTAAAAAATCCTTCCAAGAGTGCGAGATTCATCATTACGAAGTATCTCAATGCCCGAAGAGGCTGGATATTTATTCCAATTTTGGACAGTAAAAAGTCCAATACCGGAACTCCGATCAAGCCAATTATCATCAACAGAAACAAGTTTTGGTAAAGTATGTTTCCGCCAATGGCAAGAATGAGCGAAATTACGCTGGCAAAGATAAGAAAAAAGGGGCCGAGCCAACGCAATACTTTATGAGAGAAAAAGGCAAATGCCAGATAATCGCCTTTCCAGAGCAAATGCCGGAAGGTCTGCAGGTTTTGAAAGTTTCCCGCAGAGATTCTTCTTTTGCGGCGATACTCTTCACTCATACTATCGGGTAAGGATTCATAACAAATAGCATTTAATTCGTTAATTGCTAATCCTCCTTTTTCAAAGGCGCGCATGGTAATGTAAAAATCATCTACCAGAAAATTATCTGGGACCGGCGCAAAGTGGCTGGCCCGAAGGGCGTAACAACCACCAAAAGGGCCTATCATTTTGCCGAAAGCCAGGCTTTCCAGGTGCTTAACTTTTACTTCAGAAGAAATGTATTGATTCTCTAATTGTGCAATACCTTTGGACTGGATATCGGTGTGCAGCATATTCGCATCAACGATCATAATTTCTTCATTCTTAAAATGCTTTATGAGCTCGAAGAGCGTATCCTCGCGAAGCATCACCGATGCGTCCGTCATCAGGAATACATGCTGTGGATCTTTTCCTTGTTCTTTTAAGGCGATTTCTGCCAGTTCGTTTATGACACCGGGCTTGCCTCGCCGTTGGACAAAAGGATGAAATCTTAGCTGTGAACTCAGCGAATGAAAAGCATCGACAATCGAATTGGTTTGATCCGCAGAGCAGTCCGAGCCAATATAAAAACGTAGTCGATCTTTTGGATAATCCAGGGCAAGGAGGCTTTCCATTTTCTCTTTAATGACCGCCTCTTCATTATAAACAGACATCAATACAGAGACCATAGGCAACTGATCCCCAGAAGAATAGACATTGGTATTTTGCTTTTTATTCGCCGATTTCCAGCGTAGCCAAATGGGGTACAAAAGGTAGCTGTGTACCAAACCCAATAAACTTAGCCAAAATATAAGCTGAAGGAAAAACCCCATGCAATTCTTCGTCGTATTTGGAACCCAAAATTAGGATAATATTTAGAGTTTACTCTATAAATCCTCAGTAAGTATCGAATACATTGTTTTGATCCCGTCCACATAATTTCCAAGGCGAATATTTTCGTTCGGACTATGCTGATTATTATCTCGATTTACGGTAGGTACAGTAACCGCCGGAATCCCCAGTTCCGTGACAAATGGAGAGATAGGAATACTGCCTCCACTAGTACGTTGCTTGATAGGCGTCGTGCCGTAAGCTTTGGTCAAAGCACGATCCAACCAAAGCCCTACCTCCGAATCGAAATCCGTTCTAAAGGCCAGGTAATTGGTCTCTGCACTAAACTGACAAATGCGGTAATGCTTTACTCTATCTTCTTTTGTCGGATTACCACTGATGATATGATACCCTTCGTCTTCAATATGCTGGCGAACCAAACCAATCAAACGCTCCGGATCACTTTCAAGCACCAGTCTAATATCAATTTCCGCCTGAGCAGTAGCCGGAACAATCGTCCGCTTCTCGCTCCCTACCCAACCGGAGGATAAGCCTCTGACATTCAAAGAAGGATATTGTAAAGCCTCCTGATAACTTGGAGCAACGCGATCACCTCCGGCGACTCCGAGTTTATAATTAATAAACTTTTCGTCATCAGGTACCGACCTAAGCGTTTCTTTGACTTCATCACTCAGGAAAATCCCATCATAAAATCCAGGTATCGTAACCCGACCATAATCATCTTTCATACTGGCAATCAAGCGAGACATTCTTACTGCCGGGTTTGGTGCCCAATTGCCATAATGGCCGCTGTGTTGAGGAAGGATCGGACCAAAAATTTTCAGGGTAATCGTAGATATGCCGCGGGCTCCGAAGGTCAACGTTGGTTTGCCGCTGATATGCAAAGGTCCGTCAAAAATGATGAGCATATCAGCTGCCAGTTCCTCCTTATAATCACGCACTGCTTTGGGTAAGTGCGGAGAACCTAATTCTTCTTCAAAGTCCATAATCACTTTGATATTGAAATTAGGTGCTTCTTTTTTGTCCCTAAGCATGTCCATTGCTGTCAGAAACATATTCACAGCGCCTTTAGAATCCGCAGTAGATCGTGCAAAGACACGCCAGTCCGGGTTGAAGGTTTGTGTAGACAAGTTTTCCCAGGGAATCGCTTCCCATCCTCCGGTGGGCGCCTGTTCCTTCAAGGTCGCATTATAAGGCCCATCCTGAAACCAGAATTGTGGGTCAACCGGTTGGCCATCCACTTGTAAATAAACTAACACCGTCTTACTGGCATTAAGCCCTTTACGCTCCGCTAAAAGTAATGGGACCGTTTCGGTATCGAGTCGTGTTGTTTTAAATCCTCTCTCGGAGAATTCCTTTTCGCACCATTGTACATTTCGCTCAATATCCTTTGGGAAGTGCGCATCATTAGGAATACTGAGTAATTCTTTGAGTCGATCAAAGGAGTTCTTTGCATAGCCTAGGTATTCTTGATCAGTGGGTTGTTGACCAAAGGCCTGAAAGGCGATAATCATACCAGCAAATAGGAGGAAGCATTCTTTTTTCATAAGGGAATTTAGGAAATCTTAGGGAGAATGAAAATTTACAAGCGGAATAGCTTATTTTTCCAGATGAGCCTGATAAGCCTCCGCCAGGGCTTTGGCAATTTGGATATTATCATATCGCTCATTGACAAAACGATGTGCATTAAGGCCAATCTGTGGTAAGAGGAACTGATGTTCGTAACAGTAGTCGATTACTTTCAGGAAATCTTCGGCGGTATCTGCCAAGAGTACTTCCTTGCCATGCTCTGCATCAATCCCTTCGAGACCGACCGAGGTGGTCAATACTACCCTACCCAAGGCCATCCCTTCGATTATTTTTGCACGCATCCCACTACCTGATAAAAGCGGCACTACTGTAAGTGGGTGCTGGTTGACAAATTCGGAAGCCGAAGGCACTTCACCATGAATATGCACATTAGGAAAATCAAGCTGATACACCCATTCCGGGGTGTTTCTCCCTGCAATGTGTAAACTAAGTTTAGGGTATTTCTCAATGGCTTTATTCCAGATTTCATTCAAGAACCATTGCATCCCTTCCTGATTAGGCATCCAGTCTAAGGATCCGATAAAAGAGATAGAGAGTTCATCATGATAAGCAGAATAATCAGGCTCATAGACGTTTTGGTCAACACCGATTGGTGTTACCTGGGCGCCGTTTTTGTAACCAAAAGCTCTAAACTGCTCCGCGTCTCTTTCGGTAATCGGTACAAGAATGTCATAATCATTGAGATGGTCTAGTTCGTATCGTTTGAGCTTACCTGTCAGATGCTGGAGGTACCATTTTTTAAGCTTGAGCGGGGTATTCTTAGCAATTCGCTCCCATATTTCATGTTCCACATTATGCGCTCGCATAGCAACGATGGCATTCGAATATTTTCGAATAGTGGGGATATATGGTGCAAGATATAGCGTCTCTAACTGAATGACATCAAAGGTTTCTTGCTGTAATATTTTCTGAAGTTTTGCTTCGAAGGCTTCAGATACAAAACGCTGAATATGATACGACTCGCTGGAGAATAAATTTAAAAAGGCATCAGTTACCTTGAGATCACTATCTACCTCTACACAATGAATAGCCTTATAATAATCAAAATCAGCAGGCAGCTCATCTAGATTAAAAAAGTGTTTTTTGGTATTCATTGAAAGTAAGGTCACTTCACTCCCCAAATCCCGAAAGGCTTTACTAAGATTAGTAATAGCAATCACTTCCCCGTCTTTTAAAGGATAAGGAAACTTCTTTGTTAATTGGAGTATCTTCATTTTATCTCAAAGTCCTGCAAAAATAACTAAATTTCAAAGCTGTAAAAGGTTCGTAAGGAAGTATTCATTTTTAAAGGCAAAAGTTAATCAACTATCTGCTCTTGTGCGGCATACCAGGCTGGCTCAACGACACATAAGAATTCCAGGTCCACCTCCCCAGTATTAACAACATACTGTCTGGCTCCCGCCGGAATATAGACCATATCATTAGTTTTCACTTCAGTCCACTCATCATCTACATAGACCTTCCCCTCTCCTTGCAGGAAGTAATAGGTCTCTGAGCATTTCTCCAGAATATGCGGCAAAGAAGCCTTTCCTACTCCAATACTAGCATGGCCCAAACTAAAGCCAGTATCGACTGAATCATTTTTAGGATGCAAAACTTCTACAAACTGAGTATCATCTCCGGCAGTGAATTTTGAAAGCTTAGCGAGGGATTTGTGTAGCATAAGTCAGACTTTCGTTTGAGAAAAAACGTTTTTTCGTTAAAAACGATGCTTTAAGCAAAATTTGTTGTTTTTTCGGGTCGTTTAGGTAATTTTGATCCTCAAAATTATGGAAAGCATTTACCTTTCCATGGTTAATCCACAGGATTCTTGCTTAAGACGATTTTTATTCATTGAATTTGACTCTATTATAATTGCGAATGCTAAAAGCACAAAGTATACATAAATCTTACGGTAATCTTCATGTTCTTAAAGGCGTTGATCTTGAGATCGCAAAAGGAGAAATCGTATCCATTGTTGGTAAATCAGGAGCAGGTAAGAGTACTTTGCTACATATCCTCGGAACTTTAGATCGCCCTGACACGGGGACCTTAATGATAAACGATACCGACGTTTTTAAGCTAGGACAAAAGCAATTGGCAAATTTCAGGAATAAAAACATTGGTTTTATTTTCCAATTTCATCATTTGCTACCTGAGTTTACAGCGCTAGAAAATGTATGTATTCCCGCTTATATTGATGGCAAGAATGAAACAGCAGCAGAAAGTAGAGCAAAGGAACTTTTGTCTTACCTGGGTTTAAGTGATCGAATAAAACATCGTCCCTCTGAACTATCTGGTGGAGAGCAACAACGCGTAGCCGTTGCCAGGGCTTTAATGAATAACCCGGCAGTCGTTTTTGCAGACGAACCCTCGGGTAATCTGGACTCTGAATCATCACAGGATCTACACCAATTATTATTTAAGTTAAGAGATGATTTTCAACAGACCTTTATCATTGTAACGCATAATGAGGAGTTGGCCAATATGAGTGATAGAAAATTGGTTATGCAAGATGGTTTGTTATAATCGTAAATCGCCCAAAATAAATTTTTCGGATTATGTCTGAAACACCTCTAAAGCCTACTCCAACACCAGAGAAAAATAGTTTGGTAGGAAGCTTTAAGCATTTCCTTTCCAGTATATGGGATTTCTTCCATGACCTTATCGATTTGTCAGAGGGAATGGATCGGAAGGGGACGATACAGAATATCAAGGAAAACAAGCGCATGAAAGGGGCAAATGCCTGGATGCTCATGTGTTCGATCATGATTGCTTCTCTTGGTTTAGATCTGGATTCGCCGGCAGTTATCATTGGTGCCATGTTAATTTCACCTTTGATGTCCCCAATTCTCGGTGTCGGACTTGGGATCGGAATCAATGATAGGGAGACCTTATACGTTTCACTTCAGCATTTTGGCATTTCGATCATGATTGCTCTCGTAACGAGTACCTCCTACTTCTTCTTTACGCCCTTTGGGGATGCGACAGATGAAATTATCGCCAGGACATCACCGAATACTTTAGATGCCGCTGTTGCCTTCTTTGGGGGTATTGCGGGTATCATCTCCGGGTCTAGAATTGATAAGTCCAATGCCATACCGGGTGTAGCGATTGCCACCGCTTTGATGCCTCCATTATGCGTTACTGGTTATGGAATCGCAAATGCGGAATGGGAGTTCATGTTTAACTCTTTCTATTTGTTCTTTCTGAATGCGACCTTAGTCGCTTTTGCAACCTTCCTGATTGTCAGATTTCTGCGTTTTCCGATGAAGCAGTATTCTTCTGACAAAGAGCGCCGACAGATGCTGCTTTTTATCTATGGATTCAGCATACTGGTAACCCTTCCGAGTATTTACATTTTGAATAAAGTATGGACGCAATTTAAGTTTAAGCAGGATACTGAGCGGTTTCTGGAAGAATATTGTCAGGATAATTTCAAATATGTAGATAGCTGGGAAACCGCCCAACTAGACACTTTTAATCGGATCGGTATTAAGATTTATGGTTCTGGAGCACAGCATTTTGACAAAGCAGAGATGGAGAAACTGCTTCCAGAATATGGCCTAAAAAATACCGTCATTGATATTATTCCGACCTCTGAGGTCGACTTAGCAAAGTATAACAAACTGGAGAATCAAATAGTAGAGTTTAGAACAATTGCTGCTCAAATGGAAGCCGCCAAGGAATCGCAAAGTCAAGACGCCAAACTGATTGTACTCCTACAAAACAAGCTGGATAGTATTGCAGCAGATACACTTCCTTTCTTCAATATTTATAATGAGTTACATGCCGCTTTTCCGGCGATAGATCAGGTTGCTTTTGCAAAAGCCCGGGAGTCCGATTTTAAAACAGTCCTGGACATACCTATTGTACTATTAAGTTGGCAACGTGGAACAACGACCTCTATTAGACGACAAGAACAAGCTCGAGTAGAAAGTTTCCTTAAAACGAGAATGCAATTAGATACTTTAAAAGTAGTTACTTATTAGTTAGAAAAACTTCTTTATGAAACTCCGTAATTTCGAGTGGTTCTTAATCCAGCTGGTATTTTACTTTATACTCTGGCTCATCAATGACTATACTGCTACCCTGGTATCTGTTATCTTTATCGTCATCTTTGCAGCTATTCTAATCGTCGCATTAATCAGTGAGTTAATTGAGCCCTCCAAGGTTCCCAGATCATACTTTTGGTTTATGGTCATTTCGATCCTTGCCCCTATCCTGGCGGGGTTAATATTCCTCATTATTATTGGAGGAGATCTCAACTGGATTAAAGCACCATTTAGCTCCTAACAAGTCTACAAGTCTTCGAAAAGACGACGAGCGTGTCGGTTAAATCCGTCGTTCATACGGGTACCGCTTATATAGTCTGTCCCTTCAATATCATTTGGAGCATCGCGGTAAAGTTCAAGTTCCCACTGCTCGTTTTGGAGCTCCCCACGAGCCGTAGAATGTAACAAGCGAAAATCCCCCGGCGCCAGGCTAGGGTTATAAAATAAAAACTTAACCCTGCTTTGGTTAGTCTTTGGAAAACGCTCGTAGACCCAGATTTCGTAAGGAGGTGCCGTTGGGTCGGTCTCTACCGTTCGTACATCATTCGGTGCGCCATATTTCATATAGATAAATCCTCGATCCGATTCAAATCCATATCCAAAACCAGAGTTATAAGTCAGGTCCACATGCTTTGCGACGTCCATATATTTGCGGTAAGCTCTTTCTGTTTCTACCGGACTTTGGATGGCCCAGAAAGAGAATAGATAACGTCTTTGCTGATCCAGGCTATCCTCATTAGCAATCAGCAAATTGATTAATTCCATATCTGCTTGCTTCGCAATCGGAGCAATAGCCTTGAGGCTATACCGTAATTCTTCTTTGGTCAAATCTGCCACAAACTCCTCTTCAATAGGAGCAGTTTTAGCCAGCTCTTCGTCCAGGAATGGATTACTGCGCTGAAAAAATACTGATCGATCAGAAAGTAAGGTCCCAATTCGATCTCGAATCTCCACTACCAAATTATAATTACCAGAAGGCAGCTTACTAATATCCATTTGATAGAGTAATACATTGACCGGGTCAGGTGATCTTTTCTTATTTCCAATGATCATAGCTTCGGTCGTTCCGTTGCCATTGACTTTTTCGATAGTGTAACGAACAAGGAAATCATCTGCAATCGCTTTGTCTGCATTATACAGTTCATTATAGAAATATAATTTCGAGGTATTCTTATAGTAAAAGTTGAAAGGAATGGATTCCATATAATAACCGTTCTTCACCGCGATACTTTCAGAATTATCTGGTCGTACTACTCTTAGCAACTGCAAATCAGATTGCATTAGCTTTTCCTTTTTGGTATAATCTACGGTCACCGGTGTCCTATAAACACTTAGATTGGCTGCATTATTCACATCTTTGACAACTACCTCAAGCAAGTATTCTCCGTTATTCAGCGCATAACGCTTGAGATCGTATAGATTAACCTTTTTTTCACTCCATCCACCATTCAGAATATACTTATCAGCTTTGACGATTTTATCTTTCTGCTTAAACATCAGAATAACCTCCACACTAGGCTGAAAAAGAGAATCCGTGTTCATTACCTGTTCAACGGAGTTTCCCTCAACAAAGAGATAAACCTCAATAAAAGGTTGATCCGGCGCCAGAAAGGTTGAATAGGTAACACTCGCATTGATATTGGCGTGTGCAATGATTGCAGTACAAAGCAATAAAAAAGAAAAGAGAAGCTTTTTCATGGTCAACAAATTTAGATATCAGCAAAGTTAGGGGAAATGAAAACCTGCTGTAATGAAATTACAGGTTTTTCCCATCAACGAGATGCCGAATAGACGACAATAGTCAGTTTCCTAAAGGTGATTTAGCTTAGTTTAAAGGTGCATCGACCTATTTCGCTTTTGCGAAATGCATACGAAAGTCAAAGTTCATTAGTGTAGTGGTAATACCAAGGGTATCATTCGTACAGCCAGTAATCGTGTAAACCTGATCATTTTGGGTGAGTTGCTCGTTTTCAAATTTCACGGGCGTTTGTACAGCTTCGCCGGTAAAGTTAGTGGTCATTTGGCCGTTTTCAATTTCGATATATGTACCTTCCAGTGACTGAGTTTTTTCACCATTCCGGAGGGCAGAGAATAACTCCCATCGACCGTTAAGTGTTTCAACTGTTAAAGGAGCTGGTTTTTCAACATCTGAGCCACACGAACTGATCATGAATGTTGTAAAAATCATTGAAAGCAGGGCAAACCATCTAAAGCTGTGCATATTTTATTGGTACTTTGTTCTTGCAAAAATACAAAAAAGGCCGATTCGTACAGCATCATTTTTTTGCTTTGAGTTCCATCAGGGTGATCTCCGGCAGAATACCAACTCTTCCGGGATACCCCAGGAATCCAAAACCACGATTAACATAGAGATATTGTTTACCCTGCTGATAAAGTCCGGCCCATTCTTTATAAACGTATTTTATGGGGCTCCATTTTATCCAGCCCGGAATCTCAAAGCCAAATTGCATACCATGGGTATGTCCCGAGAAAGTAATATCGATATCAGGAAACTGCTTCGTCACCTGATATTTCCAGTGCGAAGGATCATGGGATAATAATAATCTTACATCAGCGGCCTCTGCTCCTTCGTAGGCTTTCGACAAATTTCCATACTTTGGAAATCGGGGACTGCCAGAATAATTTTCAACTCCTATAATCGCTACGCTACTATCTTCAATCTGCACAATTCGGTTTTCGTTCATCAGAATATCCCACCCCATCTCGCGATGCGTTTCAACTAAAGCATTAAAATTAGATTGCTTCGCCTCCACACTTTTCCACTGTACATAATCACCATAATCATGATTACCGGTAACCGAGAAAACGCCATATTTTGCACGTATTTCATTGAAAACATTAATAAAGGGTCGCATCTCAGCAGCTACATTATTCACAAGGTCCCCCGTAAAAAATACAAAATCAGCCGCCTGGTCATTGATCATTTTGATCCCTCGTTTGATGGCATTCTTCTGAGTAAAACTACCGGAGTGAATATCGCTGATCTGAACAATCTTCAAGCCTTCTAATGCCTTAGGCAAGTTATCAATTTCAACGAGTTGTTGAAAAATCTTGTAGCGATAGCGGTTTCGAAATACACCATAAGTCAATAACAAAAACGGAATCCCTCCTGCAAATATTCCAAATTGTGCCATCAGCTCAGAGCGTGTATTTTCAAAGCCTACTTCACCGCCTATAGCCTGGTAGACATCTATTGCTAAGCGCCGCAAATCATCTAAAAGTAGGACAATGATGATTACAAACTTGCCGAAGTATGCAGCGGTCAGAATGGTCCTAAGTATTGTAAACCACTCTGGTTTACGTTCTCCAATGTTTGTATTAGCATATAAAATCAATAAGGCAATAGACAATAAAGGAATTGCCCAATATACAATTTGTAATACCGTCTGCGATTCCATTGACCAGTCCACGCTCCATAGCTGAAAAGCCTGAAAGGCATACCAGTCAAATAAAAACAACAAAACGAATAATATTATAAAACGCATCATCTCCTTTAATTAATGAACTGATTCTTACTCCTAATGCCCAAAGCAGGCAATTTGTTCGCAGCTTTGTTAAATCAGAACACCTCAATTCTTTTAAATTATTTTAATTTGTGCAACAGTAGACTAGTTTTCTATTCAAACTTAGATAATTAAAAGCATACCATGAAAAACATTCTTATTACCGGGGCATCCACCGGAATCGGTTACCATAGCACCAAATATTTTATCGATAAAGGATATCAGGTTTTTGGAAGTGTGAGAAAAGAAGAAGACGCAGCTCGGCTCAGCAATGATTTTGGCGACCGCTTTCATGCTTTATTATTTGACGTAAAAGATCAAGCAGCAATTGATCAATCTGTCTCCAAAGTAGAGAAAGTACTCAGCGGTAAGGGCTTGGACCTTTTGGTCAATAATGCCGGAGTTGCAGTCAATGGTCCATTACAACATTTAAGCATTGAGAAGGTCCATCATCAAATGGATGTCAATGTCTATGGTGTACTTCGTGTCACAAAAGCTTTTTTACCTTTACTCGGGGCTCAACGTCCCAGAAAAACTACGTCCGGTAAAATTATCAATATTAGCTCCGTTTCCGGTTTTGTCTCCGCGCCATTTCTTGGGGCTTATGCGATGTCGAAATTTGCTCTGGAAGCGATGTCGGATGCATTACGTCGGGAGTTATCCATTTATGATATCGATGTCATCGTCATAGAACCAGGTGCTATAAAAACCGATATTTGGGAGAAAGCATATGAAATGGATCCCGAGTTCCTAAAAACGGATTATGCTCCGCTTCTTAAAAATTGGGATAAAGTAATCCAATCAACAGAGAAAAATGGTCTCCCCGCAGAAGATATTGCTAAGCTACTCGACAAATGCCTTCAAAAAGATAAACCAGCCACCAGGCATATCATCGCCAAAAAACATTTTATGATGTGGATGGTCAAATATTTACTACCAGATCGTTTTCTGGATAAACAGCTCACCAAAGGCTGGAAAAAAAGATTGGGCCTTGGCTAAGGTGTAAAACACAAAATCCCGGACTTTCTGACGAAAGCCCGGGATTTTTATATTTCTTAAATATCTCTAAGTAGATACTTATTTAACGAATTTACGCTCTTTGATACGAGCTTTCTTACCTACAAGCTCACGGATGTAGTATAACTTAGCTCTTCTTACTTTACCTCGCTTCTGAACTAATATCTCATCCACTGCAGGAGAGTTTAAAGGAAAGATTCGCTCTACACCTACACCATTAGAGATTTTACGTACTGTAAAAGTTTTAGTACTTCCTTCTCCTTTGATTTGGATAACATCTCCACGGAAAGCCTGAATCCGCACTTTATCTCCTTCTGTAATCTTATAGTTAACGACTACGTTATCACCAGGTCGAAAAGAAGGATGTTCTTTTGCTTCGTAAAGATCCTGGACATATTTGATAGCATCCATTGCTGAAAAATTTAATGTTCTATTGAATGTTTAATTTCGGAGTGCAAAGATAAGAAGTTATTTTGAAATATGTCACATTCTGGGAACTAATTTTTTTAGCCACCAGCCTATACTTCTGCCCTCAGAAATGCCTAAAGGAGTTATAAGTTCACAAAAAGCTTTGTTTTTGCTCATTACAGCTCCTTTAGGCTTATTTTTTAGTCTATTAGTGGCGTATCTAATTCCGCCAAAGAAGCCTGAATTTCTTCTGAAGTTACCTCATGACGCACTATTTTACCCGCAAAATAATCCTCGTAGGCCTTCATATCAAAATTACCATGTCCACAGAGGTTGAACAGGATAGTCTTTGAGGTGCCTTCTTCCTTGCATTTGTTTGCCTCAGCAATTGCTGTCGCAATCCCATGCGTCGCCTCTGGTGCAGGAATAATCCCTTCCGCTCGGGCAAAGGTAATCCCGGCTTCAAACACTTCCAGATTATCATGTGCCACTGCTTCAATCAATTTATCTTTCAATAGTTGACTTACGATTACGCCGGCTCCGTGATAGCGTAAACCACCGGCATGAATAGGCGCAGGTACAAAGTTATGTCCCAAAGTATACATAGGTAAAAGAGGTGTCATCCCGGCAGTATCACCAAAGTCATATCGGAATACGCCCCGAGTCAATTTAGGGCAAGAAGTAGGCTCACTCGCAATACAGCGGATATTTTTACCTTCCTCTAAATTCAATCGCAAGAATGGAAATGACAATCCTGCAAAGTTAGAGCCCCCACCAAAAGGAGCGATCACAATATCCGGCATATCACCAGCTTTCTCCATTTGTTTTAAGGCCTCTTGTCCAACTATCGTCTGATGTAATTTCACATGATTTAATACAGAGCCCAAAGCATATTTCGTATCCTCATTCATTGCTGCTCGTTCTACTGCTTCACTAATCGCAATACCTAGTGATCCCGTCGTATCAGGAAACTGCTCCAATATCTTTCGACCTGCTTCTGTCGCATTCGAAGGAGAAGGAAATACCTTCGCCCCCCAGGTATTCATCATGATCTTACGATATGGCTTATGCTCGTACGAAAGCTTCACCATATACACTTCGCACTCAATGTCAAAATGATTACAAGCAAAAGCTAAGGCACTACCCCACTGACCAGCGCCTGTTTCAGTAGTAATTCTTTTGATGCCCTCCTGTTTGTTATAATAAGCCTGAGGAACAGCTGTGTTTGGCTTATGAGAACCCGAAGGGCTCGTCCCTTCATATTTATAATAAATTTTAGCAGGAGTATCCAATGCTTTTTCCAGACCATAAGCTCTGTACAGTGGTGTTGGTCGCCACATTGAATAAATATGCCGCACTTCATCCGGAATATCCACCCACTTCTCAGGAGTGACCTCTTGCTTGATTAATTCCATCGGAAACAAAGGTGCTAACGCTTCTGGTCCAATCGGTTCCTTAGTACCCGGATGTAATGGCGGTAAAGGCTTATTCGGCATATCCGCAATAATGTTATACCATTTATCCGGAATCTCTTGCTCCGACAAAGTTATCTTTCGGTTCTTCATTAGTGAGTGATTTTAGATGATTAAAAGTGGACTTGAATATAGGAATTTGAGGAGAAAAAATGAAGACCGGCAAGTGTATTTTCA
>JAHDHW010000024.1:31874-42736 GCA_020631105.1 Saprospiraceae bacterium
GGTTTATTCTATAAAGATCATGGTCTGTACAAGTTATTCGTTATTGAATATTGATTGAGCTATTCCTCTTTATCATAAAATCTCAATCCCTTCTTAAGTCGATTCATCATACGGAGTATTCGCTCTGCCTGGGTATCCGCCGTTTTAGCCGAAAGTATCCAATCCAGATAGACCTTTTGTTCACTGTCCGAAAAGCCTTGAAATGTTTTAAGTACGCCTGGAGCTTCGTCTTCGAAACACGCAAGAATATCCTTTGGTATACTCGTCTTCGAATGATCAGCGTACAGGACTATATGAACATAATCTCCAGCTTCTTTTTTTATCTTTTTGCGGATAGCTGCTTTGACAGGTAGAAAAAGTTGACCATCTCCCTTGGGCATCAACTTATATTGCTTGATCTCATAACCATCAATAAACCCTCGGACCGTCACCCAACCAAAGGGTTTACTTTTGTCCTGAAGCACTTCGGGGATCAAAGCATAAGTCCAGCCCCCTTTGCCAGGGTATTTTTGCAGAAGTCGTTTATCATCAACGAGGGCTTTCTCCATCAGGCAAATGACAAATTAAAGATCAGGACAATAATGATCAGCGGAAAACCTCGCCGTAGGTGGGGGTAATCCGCGAATAAAAAATATTATAAGAGTTCTAATTCCACGTGTTTCACTTCCTCTTCCGTTAATAATGGTTGGCGCATATATTTCAGCAATAACTGAACGACCGCCAATACATCCTTCTCACAGTATACACAGATACGTTCCAAATCGGATTCATTCCAATACACTTTTCCAACCTCGCTACCGTCTATATCATCTTTTGGAGAAGGAATATCAAAGAGTGCTGTCAGCAAATTAAGAGAAGTATAATTCTTATAATCTCCAAAGCGCCACATTTCCAGGGTGTCCAGCAAATGCTTCGTTTCCCAGGGCTTCTTTCCAGCGATATCAAGACTTCGTGGCAATGACATTTGATTAATCACCATTCGGCGACAGATATACGGGACATCAAACTCCCGTAAGTTGTGTCCGCATAAAAAATGCTTGCTGGTATTATTATAATATTGCTCCACCAACTTAGAAAATGCGCCTAAAAGAGCCTTTTCATCATCACTGGCGAAAGATTTAAGTCGCAAACTCAGTTTCTTAGTCGAAGGATCACGAACCACAATTCCGACAGAAATACAGACAATCTTGCCAAATTCCGCAAAAATTCCAGCCTTTTCAGGATATAACTCCGCCACTTCCTCCTCCTCGGGCGGATCATCATAACGGCGAAGAATCTGCTTTGATTTAATAGACCATAGCTTTTTAAAGCGTTCATCCAACTCCTGGTAACTTTTATGTCCGGAGACCGTTTCCACGTCTAGAAATAAAATATTGGCAATGTCAATGTGTTCTAACATAACTGAATGGAGAATAAATTGAAGTAAATATTAATTGAAGAAAGTAGGAGTAGAAAAAAATTTATGCTCAAAAAACGGAAAAATAATTAATTCTGAAGATAAAATTTTGGATCATACACAAAGATATAAAAAATAATCAAAAAAGTGAAATAGTGTAATTAAAAAAATTACATTATTAAATAAATACACCTTAATATATACTTAAATCCAACTTTGTGCATTATAGCTAGTAACTTTACCAGACCAACCGAAGAAAATTAAAATTTAACCAAATTTTAAAGCAATCTCCGCAAAAAAATAAGTCAAAAAGAAAAAATAAAAGTAGGGTACTTTCCTACCGATCCGTTTTAAGGTCGAAAATCACACATTTCAAATTTAAACGCGGGCAACCGCAAAAAACTAAAATTTTCATTATGAGTTTTTCAAAAGATTCAAAGCAAAAATTAACCGCTGTAGCTGCCGTTGTAATCGTAGCACTTTTAGGATTAAATGCTTTCCTGATCTACAACAACATGCAGCACAAAGAAACTAACGAAGCTTTGTCCGTAAAACTTGACGAAGCAAAATTGCTCGAAGCGGAGATAGAAAAACAATACTACGACGCACTTACAGAGTTGGAAGCAATGAAAGGTAAAGAAGAAAACCTTAACGAGCTTATCGACCAGCAAAAGCAAGAGCTTCTTGACCAAAAGAAAAAATTAAGCAGATTAATCCGTACGGATAAAGACCTTAAAGCTGCTCGTAACCAATTGGCAGAATTAAATGTTCAAATGGAGCAATACGTAGCAGATATCACTACCCTTAAGGAAGAAAACGCAATGCTTACCGAAGCAAATGCACAACTTACCGAGCAAAAAACCATGCTTGAAGGTGACCTTTCTAAAGAGCGCATCATGAACGATGAGTTGACTACTGCCAAAGCAACTTTGATGAGCGAAAAAGAAAACCTACAGGATGTAAACGCTAACCTTAGTAACAAAGTAGAGATTGCTTCTGTAATCAAGGTAAACAACGTAACTGCTCAAGGTTATAAAGAAAAAGCTAGCGGTAAGCGTAAGAAAAGAAGCTCTGCTAAAAACGTAGACTACGTTCAGGTATGTTTCGATGTGACTGCTAACGAAGTTACACCTCACGGTCTGGAGCAATTCTTTGTACGAATCATTAATCCACTAGGTGAGACACTTGCGATCGAGGACTTAGGTTCTGGTATCACTACTAACTCTAAAACTGGTGAAGAAATTCGCTACACCAAAATCAAAGAGTTAGAGTATAACAACGAAGCGCAGCAAGCATGTTTCCTTTGGGATCCTAATGTACCTTTCTCTAAAGGTAACTACGAAGTTGAAGTATTCAACAAAGGTTACATCGCAGGTGCTGGTACATTTAGCTTAAAATAATACAACCATTAATTCAACCTACTAGCCGCTCATTGATTGAGCAATTAGTAAGATAACACCCGCTCGAACCCGCTTTTCTCTGATGAGATCAGCGGGTTCTCCATTTAAAAGAACCAATTAACTAATTTTGCGTTAACCTTATACTCCCATTTTATTCGAAAAATAAACTGAGTATCTACCATAATGGCTGAAAAAGAAGAAAAGAACGTGAAAGAAGCTTTTATCAATCCAATTGACAAAGATAAAATTGCTGAAAATCCTCACCTCCTACCCTATGCACATACCGTTGGTGGCGCTGTAATTAAGCCCATCGATAAAGGCAGGGTCAAAGGCCTGGCACTTTCGGCAATGTATGAACAAACAGATGTTCAGCTGGATCAGATACGCAAACAGGTCGAACTACTCGCTCAACAAGCTCAAGCCATCCACGATCGGGTCCGAATTTCCGAAGATATTTATCAGGCAGAGATGGGATTCAAACCTTTAATCAGCCATACCTACCATTTATACAAGAAAAAAGACGGAACTAACGTTTTATCTATGGTCGCACCCACCGAATGGGGCACCAAAGCTCCTTACGAATTCACCGCGTCGGTACGCTTATTGTCAGATCATACCTGGGATATCATTTCCGACGAACCACAACAAGGATAAAATGAAGCTTTTGTTACTTTTCGCTTGTCTTTCTTTTAGTTTATTCCCTGATGCTAACGAAACGCTGAAGGATAACTCACCACTTCCCTACGGTCAGTCCTCAATCGAATGGTTAGACGAAATGGAACATGACTTTGGTGACCTTGAACAAGGAAAGCCCGTCGAACATCATTTCAAATTCACGAACCACCACGACGAGCCGGTTACTATCGACAATATTCGTACTACCTGCGGCTGTACTTCTCCCGACTGGTCCGAAGCAATCATTGAGCCCGGGGCTTCTGATGTCATCACCATCACTTACGATTCTAAAAAGACAGGATACTTCCGCAAAAAAATTAAAGTCTATTTTAATCATCAGCGCAAAGCAGAGATCTTATACGTCGAAGGATTCGTCCTAGACAAAGAATAAGCCTCTTAAGTTTGGTGATTGACCTTCCTTCGTCCATTAAATTCCATTACTGCTCCATCATTCAGTCGGGTTAATCTAACAGACTATAATTAAGATATCATTCTTCCGTTTCCTATTCGGACACATCAGCACCTAAGGATATGGTGATTATATAGCTTTATATGCTCCTAAAATAATCTATATTTGCAGCGAATTCGTGGAAGGCACGTATAAGAGAGTATAAAAGAATTTTTATCTAAGCAAAACAATCAAAAGTGGGAATATTAATTTTTCTAATTGTTTACTATTTATTAACGAGTTTCACCCTTCAAAAACTATTCGTAAAGGCAGGGGAAGATGGTTGGAAAGCACTCGTACCTGGCTGGAATTTCATCATCTGGTCAAAGCTAGTCGGACAACCTAAATGGTGGGCTGCTTTATTATTGATTCCCATCGTCAATATCTTTATCTGGTCCGGCTTATGTGTCGATATGGTCAGATCTTTTGGACGATACAAATACTTAGACTCTTTCTTAGCTGTACTAGCTGCTCCTTTTATCTTTTTCCAAATTGGTAATGACCCAAAAGCTAAGTACCTGGGCCCTACCCTGGAATTAGAAAAAGCTTACGCTGAAAAAATTCAGGCTGCCGAAGAATCTGGAGATAAGTATCAATTGAAAAAATTGATCGCAAATAATCCTTACGTCAAATCCTCTGGGCGAGAATGGGCAGAAGCCATCATATTTGCAGTCTTCGCAGCTACCTTTATTCGAATGTTTTTAATCGAAGCCTACGTGATTCCTACTTCTTCGATGGAAGGTTCATTATTGGTAGGAGATTTCCTTTTTGTGAGTAAGGCGCATTATGGTATTCGTACTCCGCAAACTGTTTTACAAGTTCCGCTCGTACATAATACCATTCCGGTAGTCGGCTCAGAATCTTATCTGGAAAAGCCAAAATTAGAAATGAATCGCTTACCTGCAATCGAAAACATCGATCGCAACGAAGCAGTAGTATTCAATTTTCCGGAAGGAGATTCCGTTTACGTTTACCCTGGTAGAACCTTCAGTATTTATCAAACCAGAAGGATGCCCGTCAATCAACGCAAACAAATTGAGGCCTATGGCCTACGAACCCGGCCTATAGATAAGATGGACCACTATATCAAACGTTGTGTCGCCTTGCCCGGCGATAAATTTGAAATAAGAGACCGTAAAATCTTCATTAATGACCAGGAGGGCATCGCTCCGGACAAGGTTCAATTTGCCTACCGGGTTACTTCAAAGGGTGGACCATTGAATCTTAAAAAGTTAAAAGAATTTGGCTTAAGTACAGAAGATATCGCTGGTGCTAATGGTAATTATGAGATTGTAATGACCGAAGAAGAAAAGGAATTCGTCCAAAGCCTTGATCCAAATATCACTATCGAACATGCTCCTAGCCGAGGAAATGCAGCCGATCTTTGGCCTAATGATCCTGCTAATTTTAGCGACTGGAACCTCGATAATTACGGCCCGATCACTATTCCAGCAGCCGGAGCAACAGTTGAACTCACGCCTCAAAATATTGCTTTATACCGAAGAATCATCGAGGTCTACGAAGGTCCGAATACCGTTGGGATAACAAATGGCAAAATCACCATCAATGGCACAGCTGCCAGCACCTATACTTTTCAGATGGACTATTATTGGATGATGGGAGATAATCGCCATCGTTCTGAAGACTCTCGTTTCTGGGGATTTGTTCCGCAAAACCATGTTGTCGGAAAACCTCTTTTCATCTGGTTCTCTACCAAAGAAGGAAATATGATGAACGGAATTCGCTGGGGACGTATCTTCTCTTCTGCTCAAAAGGACTAAACCATGTATTATAAGTCATGGGTCATGAGTCATCCGGACATTTCATCCTATGACCAATGACTCATGACTCATGACTTATCACTTATCACTCATGACTTATGACCTATGACCAATGACTTATCACTCATGACTCATGACTTATGCCCCATGAATACCGACTTGTGAATATTTTCCTATATTTGATGTATCTCTAATGAACGCTGTTTAGCACACCGAAAACAATCACCTGTATGCTCGAAAAGATACTCGAATTCTTCCGAAACCTTTTTTCCGGATTAACTGGTGGATCATCCAAGCCTAAACCTACCCCGGTTACAGAGCCAACAAAACCTAAACCAGAAGATACCCTTCCTCCTGCTGAACCCACTTTTCCTCAGGATGCTCCTGAACTTGACAGGGACACGGCCTCAACGGTTGTCGTTGTCAGTGAAGACGAACCTGTAGTTTTACAACCAGGAGACGACCCTGCAGAAGTGATTACGCCTCCCCCTTCCACAGAAACAGCTGAAGAACCACCTGTTGTTGTAGAACCGGAAGTCGATCCTGATCCTGTAATCGAGCCCCCAAAACATAAACAACGGTACATGTGGTGCCTTGATAATGGGCATGGTAAGAAAACAGCCGGTAAACGCTCTCCTAAATTCGAAGACGGTAAGCAGTTTTTTGAGTATGAATTCAATAGAGATATCGTCAAAAGAATCATCAACCAATTAGAAGTTATCGGGGTAGAATACTTCAATGTAGTCCCCGAAGTTGATATCGACAACTTCCTGGAAGGCCGGGTTGGTCGAGCTAATCGACTTGAAAGTGATCTTCCTAAAATCTTCCTTTCTATTCATGCTAACGCATTTGGCCGTTCAGGCTGGGAACCACCAAGTGGTATTGAAACCTGGTATTTCCATACCAGCCGTACAGGTAGAGCAATAGCTGGAGTATTCCAAAAACACTTAATGAGCAAACTTAATTGGAATAACCGAAAGCTCAAGTCTTTCCCAGGTAAAAGACAGTTTTATGTATTGCGTAATACAAGTATGCCTGCAGTACTGACGGAGAATGGTTTTTATACTAATAAAGAAGAATGTCGCCTGTTAATGAAGGATAGTATTCGCCAAAAAATTGCCGATGCTCATGTCGAGGCAATCCTTGAAATAGAGAAAAACGGCATCTAAGAAGCTTATATCATAGACTGCATTAGTATATTTTGCTTACCTTTGTAAAAGGACACCTATCAACGGCAAAAAACATATATCAAAAACAATATTTTGACTCAGTTCGTAGTTCTATAAGGACAGTACTATTTGAAAACGTTTTTATTTAATTCTACTGCCCTTATAAGATTCGATAATAAAGTATAATTCATACTTTCTATTGTCGAAGCAAAAGTTTAGAAATTCTATTTTTAAACTGATGTAATTACCTAGCCATTTAATCTTACCATTAATTTTTCCTACGCTGAGTCTTTGCTATACATGACGCAAATTGGTTTATAAAATAGCTGCGCTTATCAAGCATTATATTACAAACCAATTCGGTCAGTATAAATAAATCAACCACTAGTTCTACAAGTTGCTTTGTAGTGCGCATGCATTGCATCTATATACTGAATTTACTGGTTGATCCCCCCAGCCCAAAAACTGCCAAACCGATTTAAATCTTGGATCAATAGTACAGCCTATTGCTGTATTGTTAAAGAGAATCTGTTACCTAAACTATTCTTTGCTGCGCTGTCGATAGTACAAGCTGCAAAGGCAAGACTTTGGTATAACAGTATAGATTCCAAGCATCATTAACCGATTAAACATTACTTTGAAATAACATGAAAACACTGTTAACAATACTAATACTGGTCCCTGGCTTTTTATTTGCCCAGGTGAACTTTACCGCAAATGATCAGGTTCCTGCTTATAACGAACCTTTTGGATTTGGTGTCAATCCGGGAATCGCAGCAGGCTGGGATGATTATACCTTAGGTGATGCTGCCGCAGGTAATCCTCAACTCAATGTCCCTGGCGCCGGTATCAACACTATGAGGCCGTGGCTTCCGGAGTGGTTTTTAGATTACTGGGGATATGACATCAGAGTACCGCATTATAATTATTGGCAAAGCCTGGGAATCGACAATCTGGTAGGATTCCTTGGAGATGCTGCCGAAGCACACCAAGATGATCCTTCCGGTTGTGCAGTCGTTCGCTCCCCTCACTTCGCAAATTTATACGAACCGATTTGGGACAATGGAGAAAACGGATCCCCGGTCAATGAAAATAATTACTACGCCTACTATGTCTATCGAGCCGTGAGTACCTATAAAGATCAAATTCGCTTTTGGGAAGTACTAAACGAACCAGACATTGATTTATCTATTAGTGGATTTCTGGATCCCGGTGAACCCGGTAATTGGTGGGATAATGTCCCGGAACCTTGCGACATGGTTTTTGGGGCACCGATCTATCATTACGTTCGAATGCTAAGAATCACTTATGAAGTAGTCAAGACGGTTGATCCGGATGCCTATATTGCAGTTGGCGGTCTTGGCTATCCTTCATTTCTGGATTTAATCATGCGCCTTACAGACAATCCGGATGGCGGAACGGTTACAGCAGAATATCCACTTACCGGAGGAGCATATTTTGATGCAATGAGTTTCCATGATTATCCGCATTTCGTTTTGTACGAATGGAACAACGACATCTTTGGTTTTGACTATTTCCGCCACTCTGATGCTGCAGTAGATAAAATAGTAGAAAAGAAAACAGCATTCCATCAAGTCCTGGATAATTACGGCTATGACGGTAGTACTTACCCGGAGAAAGTCTGGATTTGTACAGAGACCAATGTTCCTTATATCAACTTCGACCCAACCTATTTTGGTTCGCCCGAAGGCCAAAGAAACTATACGCTTAAGTTGGTCGTCGAAATGCAAAAAGAAAAGCTGAGCCAACTTCATCTTTATCAGCTAAGTCAATTAACAACTGAAACTGCTGCCAATGATGATTTTGACCTAATGGGCATTTACAAAAACATGGATAATGTTGGTCTGTATAATCAGGAATATACGGAACAAGGACTCGCCTATAAAACGACCTCAGATTTGATCGGCGACGCCACCTATGATCCTGATCGTACCGCAAACATGAATATGCCTGACAATATTAATGGAGGTGCCTTTCAACATCCGGACGGAACGCACACCTACATCATCTGGGCAAGAACCACGATTGACGATAGCGAGGCTACTTCCGGATTTTATAGCTTCCCAAACAACTTTGATATCAGCAGTCTTGAAAAGAGACAATGGGATTTTGCAGAATCCGATCAGATGGATTTAATTTTGCCTACTAATATTCAATTGACGGGCACCCCGATCTTTCTTAGATCGACTAATGTCAGTGGCCAGGCTCCGCAAGCAAACTTTAGCTTTGAAGTAAACGCTGACTGTGCTCCCTATGCTGTTACTTTTTATGACAACTCGGGTAACCTGCCTACGAATTGGAACTGGTCATTTCCGGGAGGAAATCCGGCCTCTTCTACCGAGCAGAACCCGACAGTCGTTTTTCCAGCATTCAATGATTATACCGTCAGCCTAACGGTGAGTAATGAATACGGCGACGATAACAAAACTATGGTTACTCAAATTGGAACTGACTTTACCTTTGAACTCAATCAAACGCTCTGCGCCGGGCAATCACTTAGCGTTAACGGTACGGTGTATAATGAGACTTATCCGACAGGAACAGAAGTCTTAACCAATGGAAGTTATCAAGGTTGTGATAGTACGGTGATTGTCAATCTTTCTTTTACAGATGACATTGAAGAAAATATTAGTGCTACAATTTGTGAGGGGGAAACCTATACTTTAGGTAATCAACTTTATAGCCAATCGGGGACATACACTTATTTAGGCACCAGTTATATCGGCTGTGATAGCACGGTTAATCTCAGCTTAACAGTAGAAGAAACATTTGAAACAAATCTCTCCATCACTTTAGATCAGGGAGAAACCTATACTGTGGGAAACAATACCTATTCGCAGGCAGGAAACTATACAAATGTGCTTACAGCAAATAATGGCTGTGATAGTACCATAAACTTAAACCTAAGTTATGCAGGGCAGGCTCCGCAGGCTAGCTTCACTTATGTGGTGAATAACGACTGCTCTCCTTACTCCGTAACCTTCTATGACAACTCTACTAATAATCCAACGAACTGGACCTGGTCGTTCCCTGGGGGAAATCCCACAAGTTCAAACGAGCAAAACCCGACGGTTACCTATACTGAGCTTAGTAACTACACCATCAATTTGATCGTTAGTAATGCATACGGAAATGATAATAATCTTCTTACCACAATGATTGGAAATGATCCTACAGCAGAACTAAACCAGACGCTTTGCTTTGGGCAATCTATCACTATAAATGGAACAATTTATAATGAAGCTAACCCAACAGGAACAGAAGTTATCCCCAACGGGAGTTATCAGGGCTGCGACAGTACGGTAATTGTTAGCCTAAACTTTGAAGAATCCATCGAACAGTTTGTTGATGTGAGTATTTGTGATGGAGATACTTATCTGTTTGGAGATCAAGTACTCGACGAAGCTGGTGAGTATACGTTAAATGCCATCAGTTATACTGGTTGCGATAGTATCATTTACCTGGATCTGACCATTGAAGAAACTTATACCACTAATCTGTCTGTAAGCATTCCACAGGGACAAACCTTTAGTGTCGGTAATAATAACTATTCTCAAACCGGAATCTACACGGATGTGCTTACAGCAAACAATGGTTGCGACAGCACCGTTGTTCTAGACTTGACAATAGACATTAATACCTCAATCGCAGACCTCAATCCTACAGGTATCATTGATTGGCAATGCTTTCCAAATCCATTTAGTGAGGAAGTACAAATGAGTATCCGGGCCGAGCAAGGAGACTTTGTCGATCTTGCCATTTTCGATGCACAAGGACGAAAAATTGAGGTTAGTCCCCTTAGCTTGCGTTATGATCAAAGCAGGTACGACTGGCGAGTAAATCTTAAAAACATGCCAAAGGGAATCTACTTCTGCAGACTACAATTAACCAATGGTATTTATACTCAAAGGTTGATCAAGCAATAGGCTATTATATATTTAAAGCGTATCTTTACTTAAGTAGTAAGCCTAA
>JAHDHW010000210.1:0-2846 GCA_020631105.1 Saprospiraceae bacterium
TAAGCTTCATCTACTGGTCGTACCGGGCGCTTAAACCAAAGTGGTCGTCGAAGTCCATCTGGTCCGGGCGCAGGGCGGGTCATTGCCAACCATTCTTTATACATTTCATGGGACTTATTCGTATCAACGAATATGTCTCCATACCTGTCATCTGGTCCGGGCTTTTCAATACGTACTCGCTGGTGCCAGCAATGCATCCCGCTGATAGGATCCGGATGTACCGCATGTGTAATATTCTGATGCACGCCGCCATCCAACCAGAAGACACGGGAGCTATCAGGATCGGAAGACTTAAAGGGGCGAACGCCCTGAATGGTATTCATTTTCCAGCCTCCGGTTTCTGCCTGTTCGATTCGGACAGTATTGGTAGCCCATCGGTTTCCTTGATCTTGTTGACGACGCCAACGTCCCAAGTGATGTGAGCAGGCAATGACACCTGGTTTCATTCCCTGAGTAACCCACACTTTATCCACAAAATATCCGATATCCGTATTAAGTTTGACGATATCTCCCGTTTGAAAGCCCCAACGTTTGGCATCATCAGGGTGCATCCATATTGGGTTACGATTCGATATTTCCGTCAACCATTTAGCATTACCCGAACGAGAGTGAATTAGTGTAGGCAAACGGAAGGTTGGTACTAGTACATATTCACCTTTATCTTTATCAAGTCGTTCCGGATGGATATGGCTTTTGATATAGGTTGGCGTTGCATATTCCGGCCAGTTCCAATCCACCATTGTCTGCGAGTAAAATTCATTCTTTCGAGAAGGCGTGGGAAAACCTACATAAGGTGTACCGTTTATCATTATTCCTAAGTCCTTACCGTCCTTTGAAATAAGGCCGCTTGTCTCGTCCACCTTGGCATCTTTAAGTTGGGCTTCACTTAGGATCGTTTCATTCTTTTTGTACGTATGTCGTTCTACCTCAAAAGCTCCATACTTCCGCATATACTCCAGTTCTGAAACACCTTCTTTTTTGGCCGCTTCCGTTAAACCTTTGGTATGCTCAAAGATGTATTGATAGTACTCATCAATATTAATTTTTTCTCCGGGACGATAAGGAGACTCGAAATGTTTACGGATGCCTAAACTTCCATCCGGGTCAATTCGCCAACTCAGCTCAATCCAAAATTCATCTTCTTCCCAGACTTCTCCCGGGTTCACTTCATAAGTAAAGTTTACTTCTTTCCCTGCCCGGCGGGCAGCTTCTCTAAGCACCGGTTGACGGAAAGCGATCCACATTCCGGAATGCGTAGCATAACTATTTAGATCATGCCGTTCTGCTGAGTGCCCCATTGGTAAAACGTAGTCTGCAAAAAATGCCGTCTCGTTCCAGGTAGGCGTCATCGCGGCGTGCAAACCGAATAAATCCTCATCCATATACGTTTCCATCCAGGTAAAGCCGTCAGGATAGGTCCATACCGGGTTAAATACTCTGGAGAAATAAACATCCATCTTCCCTCTTCCTTCTTTTAGAAAATGCGGTAGAAGGAAGCTCATCTCGAACATCGCCATTGGATATTCATTTGGAAAATGCAATTCATTCCAAAACTTTTGAGCAGGAGGAGTATCAAAAAACTGAGGTTTAAATTTATTCCAGCTATTAGGTGACGTTCCGCCCACACTACCCACGGCACCAACTAGGACGGTGAGAAAATGCAATGCTCTTGACACACACCAGCCTCCTAAGTTTCCGGACGCTGCACTTCGCCAATTATGGGAAGCGAAGCGTTCTCCAGCTTCCCCTATTTTTATGGCTACCTCTCGAATTGTTTCTGCTTTGACGCCGCTTTCTTTTTCGGCGAATTCAGGGGTGTATTCTGCATACTCTTCCTGCATTCGCAAAATGAAATTTTCAAAAGAGACTTCGTCTTCGGTATGTCTTTTTTTCAGATAATCTTCCCAATTGACCCACTTCTCCATGTAGTCTCTATTATAGAGTCCTTCGTCGAGAATAATCTTGGCCATCGCTAACATTACCGCAGCCTCACTCCCCGGATAGGTTGGCATCCAGTAATCTGACATAGAGGCAGTATTGGAAAGGCGCGGATCCATCGTCGCCAATTTTGCCCCTTTCATTTTTGCTTCAATGATACGTTGGGCATGAGGGTTAAAGTAGTGGCCACTTTCGAGATGAGCAGAAATGAGTAAAATGAATTTTGCATTGGTATGATCTGGAGAAGGTCGATCATAACCGTACCAGATGTTGTAACCAAATCGTGCCCCGGACGAACAAATGTTGGTGTGACTATTATGTCCATCAACGCCCCATGCCTGGATCACCCGATTGGCATAACCTTCATGTCCTGGACGACCAACGTGATAGGCGATTTCATTGTGGCGTTTTTCCTGAATTGCTTTTCGCATTCGGCCTGCGATATCATCGAGTACCTGATCCCAGGATACTCGTTCCCATTTTCCTTCTCCGCGTTTGCCTACTCTTTTTAGTGGGTAAAGAATCCGGTCCGGATCTGTTATCTGGTTAATAGTGGCGGGTCCTTTTGCGCAATTACGCCCTCTGCTTCCGGGGTGATAGGGGTTTCCTTCAAACTTACGAATCTCATTTTTTTCCTTATCCACATATGCGGTTAACCCACAAGCGCTTTCGCAATTAAAACAGGTCGTCGGGACTATACTATAACGTTTCTTTTCTTTACGTGGCCAGGCTTTAGCTTCGTACTCCACCCAATCATCCCACTGTTCCGGTGGAGGAAATTTAGTGAGATCTCCCGGCTCTGTTAAACGGGGAACTGGCGGCTCCTTACTTTCTTTATGAAGATCAGGGATAAGTCCAATGGACTCTGCAATTTTTTCTATGAGTGATGGCTTCTTTTTTCCCATGAG
>JAHDHW010000210.1:2946-8180 GCA_020631105.1 Saprospiraceae bacterium
TCTATGAGTGATGGCTTCTTTTTTCCCATGAGATATTTACAGTCAGTGAATTAGTGAGTGGGTTAGTGGGTTAGTGGGTTAGTGGGTTTAGCTAAGTGGTAATCTTTGCGGAGCTTCTACCCAGATATGTTCCGTCAGGTAAATACCGATGAGCGTAAGCACTCCAGCGCTCGTCAGGATCAGCGAATAATCAATATTTGGCACAAAGAGTAAAGCCCATGGAATAATATTTCCAAGTAGGATTACACCGAACCAAAATCTAGATTTATATCTTCCTTTGGTAATCATATCGACGGTACGTTTGGCATCTGCCGTTGGATGCGTAGTTGTCAATTCGATTAACATCGTAGCTAAGTTTATCGGAATGCTATAAAGCAGTACAAGCCGTAAATAAGGCATCCAAATAGATACGTTTTCTACGAAAAGTGTAAGAATTCCAAAAACTGCTGCTCCTGCCATAAAGCTGTGTATCAACATATGAATAGACAGCGTAGGGCTTTGCCAAAAATCTCGTCCTTTTGCTTGTGCAAATAAGAAGGCTGTATATACTGCGACCATTATTGCGGTTGCTCCGGTGAGCCACATCAAGGCTGACATGATAGTGTTCCATTCAAACCAATTTGCTACTGCAAGAAGGGTGAGTAAGCCTCCAAAAGCGGTGATCGCATATCCCCCTCGTACTAACCATGACCCCCATTGTGGCCGGAGCAGTACGTTTAAAAATCGATCTGGTCGATCAAGGTCTTTTATCAATAATAATCCGGTCGCCGAAAGGAATGCTAATCCGATCCCTAAGCCCCACCACATTGCTGGCTGTAGGGTATCGATCCAACCAATTGCCCAACACAGGAAAGGCACTAAAAAAGCACCAGCAGCAATGGCTTTAGTCCAAACGTATGCGGAAACTTCCCAGCCCCAAAGTATTCCTTTATCCGGAGCATCGTAAACACGTCGCCCTTTACCCATCAATACATCTACCGACTTCGCAGCACCTTTATCTGCCATCTCGGAAGCCGTTGCGCTTTGTCCATTTGCCTCAAGCACTGCACTGACTAAATCTCCGTTGGAGAAAGCCATTTTCTCTGCTTCTTTTGCAAAGTGTCCAACACCTAGCCCCTGGCTATTCCAAAAATAATTCTCTGATCGTTCCGTCGCTGAAGGCTGGAGCGATAAATCATCTGCATCGATATAAAAGAGATTGGGGATAGTTCCTTTTTCTGGTTTACGAACTTTGGTTTGTTGCCGGGCGAGGAGTGTGGATATTTCACTCTCAGGATTGTCCATGTCCCCTGAAATGATGGCATGCTCTGGACAGACATTTACACAGGCAGGCTCAAGACCGACATCGATCCGATGAGCACAGTAATTACACTTTGCAGCAGTGTGACTTTCGGGGTCGATATACAAGGCGTCATATGGGCAAGCCTGCATGCAGGACTTACAACCGATACAACGATCTTTGTCAAAATCAACAATTCCGTCGTCTCTAAAATAAAGCGCTTCTACCGGACAGATTTCCACACATGGAGCGTCCGTACAATGATTGCAACGCATTACTGAAAAAAGCCGTCTTGTGTTTGGAAATTCTCCTTTTTCGACTTGCTTGACCCAGGTTCGATTTACACCGACAGGTACTTCATGTTCTGACTTACATGCGGTAGTACAAGCATGACAACCTATACATTTGCGGTTATCAATTACAAATCCGTATTTCATCTTTATTTGGTTAGATTGCTCACCTAATAATTATACGATTGACAATATACATAAAAATATGAACGATTGTTCATATTTCATTAAATTGATACATTCCCCTTATTCAAAAAGGTTATTTTTTCTTAATCGAGATTTGTTTGATTTGCTGCTCGGAAACGATTTTGGTCCCTTTCGTCTGACTTGAAATAAGTCACTGCATCGTGAATTTTAAGGAACTGATTTTCCCGGCCAATTTTTTCGCGAAGTCCGGATTTATGGAGCATATCTCTTACGGGACCAATGACGGAACAGAGGTATAATTTAACTTGATGTCTCTGAAGAAAATTAAAGACTTCCTCTAGTGCAAGCAACCCGCTGGAGTCAATATCATGAATACTACTGGCATCCAGAATCATTAGACGCAAAAAATCTTTTCGTTCTCTAACAAGTGTTTTAATACAATCCTTAAAAGCTTCCGCATTTGAAAAATAGAGCTGATCATCAAATCGGACGATAAGAATATCATCGCGAGACTCCGCTTGTTCGAAACGATTCAGGTTACGATATACAGTAGTACCTGGGAGTTGGCCGAGCACTGCAATATGCGGTTTTGCACTACGGTAGAGTACTGCTAATAATGAAATCAATACACCTGTGATAACCCCTTCTTCAATGCCAAATATAAGCGTAATGATAAATGTGATGAGCATCATTGCAAAATCTCCTTTATGGATTTTCCAGAGATGATAAGCCGCCTTAAAATCAAAAAGGCTTTTTACCGCAAGTAAAATTATGGCTGCTAGCACTGCTTTGGGTAAATAGAAAAATAAAGGCGTTAAAAAGATCAGCGTTAATGCAATGATCAGCGCAGTAAAAATAGAAGACACCCCTGACTTAGCACCGGAGTCGTCATTTACAGCAGATCGTGTAAAGCTACCTGAAGATGGAAGTGCCTGAAAGAATGCACCTGCGATTTTGGATAAACCGATGGCTAGCAACTCTTGATTCGGACGAATGACATAAGTCTGATGTTTTCCTTCCAAAACCTTCGCTATACTTATGCATTCTACCACTCCAATGATACCAACAGTAAATACGGTAGTAGACACTAAGCGAATATTATCCCAGCTCAAATCCGGTATAAACAACTCCGGTAATCCTTCCGGGACTGTTCCCACTATAGCCAAGCCCAAAGCCGCAAGGTCAAAATACCAGGCTAAAAAGGTACCGAGTACTACGACGATTAATGCACCTGGGATGGCCCGACTAATCCTTCGTAAAGCCAGCATAATCAGTAGGCTACTTAGGCAAACCGTTAAACTAACCCAATTCGTTTCGGCAAGATGCTGGATCGTATAAACTAGCGTCTGGTAAGTATGTGCAAAACGAGGGATTACAAATCCAAATGCATCTTTCAACTGACTAATAGCGATGATGATTGCCGCAGCGGAAGTAAACCCTATGATGACAGGATGCGAAAGAAAATTAACCAGAAAGCCTCCTTTAAACAGCCCTAATAATAATTGAAAAACACCGATCAGAAAGCCTGCTAAAAGGACTAAACTGATATACTCCGGAGTTCCAACTTCTGCTATCTGGCTGACGCCAGTCAACACCAATAACGCTGATACGGCTACCGGTCCGATCGAAAGTTGCCTTGATGTCCCGAAAAGGCCATAAATAAAAAGAGGTACTAGTCCAGCGTATAAACCATAGATAGGAGGCATACCAGCCAAATAAGCGTAAGCCATACCTTGTGGAACCAGCATAATCGCTACCGTAATCCCCGCAAGTATATCCGTACGCCAGTCTTTTGGCGTATATCCACGAACACTATCGATGATAGGAAAAAGCGATTTAAGCATGATAGCACAAATATAAAAAAGGCTTCGCACAATAGTGACGAAGCCTTCTATCCTCAGTTTATATAAAATCTATTATTTTAATGTTGAAGGACAAACGTAGTCGGATGTTGGAATCTTCGAGCTTGAGATATCATCAAACATAGCGTGAACGTTTATCAGTTTTTCAAAACCTCTTGCTTTAAGAATTGATGCTGCCACTGTAGAGCGATAACCACTTCTACAATGCAGATAATACTTCTTAGTTTTCGAGATTTCACTCATATGCTCGTTGATAAAATCAAGGGGAAAGTTTTGAGCCGTTTCCACATGCTCTCCAGAAAACTCTCCTGGTTTACGTACATCAAGAACATTAATCCTTTTGTTGTATCCTTTTGAAAAAGTCTCTAAGCCTATAGTTTCGATAGTATCCACTTCGCGATCATCCTTCGTCCATGCTGCAAATCCTCCTTTCAAATAACCTATCGCATTATCATAACCCACACGGGCTAAACGTTTGACGGTTTCTTTATTTCGACCCCTTGGAGCGACAATCAAAATCGGTTGTGCAAGGTCCGTAATTAATGCGCCTACCCATGGTGCGAAGCTACCATCCAATCCAATAAAGATCGAGTTAGGAATAAAGCCTTTTACAAATTCTTCTTTTGGACGAACATCGAGGATTAAAGCGCCGGATTCATTCGCAGCTGCTTCAAATGCTCTTGGGGAAAGTGCGCGTACTCCACGTTTCATTACCGTATCAATACTTTCGTACCCCATTTTATTAAGCTTGGCATTTTCTGCAAAATATGCTGGAGGCGCCATTAGTCCATCTGTCACTTCTTTAATAAACTCCTCCTTTGTCATATCTGCACGGAGTGCGTAGTTTACTTGTTTTTGATGGCCTAGTGTATCCCAGGTCTCTTTACTCATGTTCTTTCCGCAAGCAGAGCCTGCACCGTGAGCCGGGTAAACAATCACATTATCCGGTAAGGTCATGATCTTATTTCGGAGACTATCATACAACCATCCAGCTAAATCTTCTTTAGTAACTGAACCCATTTTTTGAGCAAGATCAGGTCTTCCTACATCGCCGATAAATAAGGTATCTCCCGTAAATATTGCGTGAGGTTTTCCTTTGGCATCTTTCAACAAAAAAGTTGTACTCTCTGGTGTATGACCAGGGGTATGCAACACTTTGATCGTCACTTTACCGAGCTTGAATGTCTCTCCATCTTTGGCTAAGTGCTTTTCGTACTTTGTCTCTGCATTCGGTCCGTAGATAATCTTTGCCCCTGTCTTTTCTGCTAAATCCAAATGTCCAGAAACGAAGTCTGCGTGAAAGTGCGTTTCAAAAATATATTTGATTTTTACTCCATTTTCTTTAGCTTTCTCAATATATGGTTTTGATTCTCTGAGCGGGTCAATGATCGCCGCCTCTCCTTCACTCTCGATATAATAAGCACCTTGAGCTAAGCATCCGGTATATATTTGTTCGATTTTCATAATGGTAATATTTAATTCAAGTTGCGATTCATCTTATAGAGAGGCCATGCGTCACATTTTGACTGCAAAATCACCCCGATAGCTATCGGGGTTGCGCAAAATTCTCCTTACGACCTCTCATTCATCGCAACTTGGGTTATTTAGTAGTTATTCTCTAATTTCTTATACAAAGAAAAGCATTCTGGATATAGT
>JAHDHW010000002.1:0-34804 GCA_020631105.1 Saprospiraceae bacterium
TTACTCTATTTCTGCAATCTTTTCAAGTAGCCATTTCTTTGAGGCCAGGGCCTTACAGGCCACTACCTGTTCCTTTATTTTGCTGACTGATTGACGGTCTCCCGGAGGAAGTGTTGCTAACCGTTTAGTAAATCGAAGTACATTGAGATACTGTTGTTTTACTTCTTTGGGGACTTTGGTGCTACGGCGCAGGTAAATTCTAAAACTGTCTATTAAAGAATCCAGCGCAAGGAATTCATCGAGCTCGAAATAAGTTTTTAGAAGCATTAGTTTTCCTCCAAGGGAGTAGATAACTTTTCGATATTCCACTTCTCTTAATTGCTCAATTACTTTTTCGTAATCTTTTTTGTGGAAGTAAACTTTCGCAAGATTGTAGTTTCGGTCATTATCCTGATCCTCTGGTGGTAGCATATCTGTATACTCCTGAATGAAATCCTCTACCCATTCGAACTCCTTGATATGTAAGGCGACTGTGATAATATTTTTATAATTCTGTGGAGTGATTAAGTCATCTTCCAGGATTAATCCAGAGCGTACTTGCTCTTTGTATAAATCAAAAAGTTCACGGAAGTAATCAGAGCGACCTGTGTTGATCTTTGTGTCTATACAATAGTTTCTCAGGTGGGTATAGAGTAACTTGATATCCTCAAAGCCGAATTCTTCCTGTCTATTTTTAAGTAGTTTTTTTAATTGAAAATAATAGTCTTCCTCTTCTGTATCCAACAGCATTTCACTTACTAAGAAGAAAGCACTGATTGAAGCTTCTTCAATAAATGGCGAAGCCTTGACAAAGGCTAAGAAAGAGGGCATAAGTGTGATCTCAACATCAATCGGCATAATGTTTTTGTAGCCAAGATGCTCACAGTAGTTTTTTAATTTCTGTAAAATGTAAAAACTATCCAGATGGTAATCTGCTTTTTCGAAGTTTTTAAAGTTTGATCGTTTTTTGCCAAGGAATTCAAGATTCTTATGACAACTCCATTCTATTTGAAAGCTATTATAATGGAAGTCTACATCTCTGGAGCTTAAGTTTGATTGGTGACTATGCACCTTTCGAAGAATGCCGTTGAAGTGCTTGCTAAGCTTTGGTTGATTCACCGCAGAAAGTGTAATGGTATCGGAGAGTAATGACTTTTGTTTGAAGGATTTTAAAGCCAGAAAATTGAGCGCTAATTGCGTCATATCCGAGCAGATTCTTCGCAGCAATGTATCATTGTATGTTTTCTTTGGGAATAGTTTTTTCCATACTTCTTGCTTGCGTAATGCCTTTTTATCCGGAGTGTTATCTCGGATGTAAAGGTTGAGGGTATGGAAGAGTCGAAGCTGGTCTTCGTTCTCGTTGAAGAACGGAGAACTGAGGTATTTTTCGAATCTATTTAGGTCGATTTTCGAAAAGGACTGTAAAAGACTAAGCAGTTTGTCACTAAACATACGTATGAATAAAATAATGAGTTGTATAAATATGGATAAAGATACATGTTAAAAAATTGATAATCAATTAATTAAAGAGTAATTGACTTAAAATTGACATGTACAAATATTTTTTCCTGCTCTTTTTTTATTGACATTTTTGTTGCAACTTTATATAGCTATTTCGAAAACTAAAGCTCACAAAATGAAATTAGTTCTACGGTTCACCTTTTTATCTGCGTTTTTGTTTGCCTTAAGTGGCATTTTCTCACCCTTGCAAGCTCAATGTACTGCAGGCTTCGATTATACTGATTATGATGGCCCACTTCCTGTAGTGGGAGGGATCACTTTTGAAGATTTATCAACTGGACCTTATACGGACTTTAGTTGGGATTTTGGAGATGGTCAGTTTGACTCAGAAACAGTAGGAAGTGTTACACACTTTTACGAAGAGGGAGGAACCTACGAAGTGGTCCTTACCGTTTGGAGTGATGACCCTGATAACTGCTTTGATCAATATGCTCAGTATATTGATGTTGTCGTTTCTGATGATCCGTGTGAGCAAATAGAATGTGTATGGCCTGGAGATACCAATGCAGATGGTAAAGCGGATTTAGCAGATTTGGTCAACATAGGGCTTGGATTCGGAATGACTGGCCCGGCGAGAGACTCGATGACTGTTGATTGGTCTGCACAGCCTGCTACAGATTGGGATCAGTCAAATGGTCTTGGTGTAAATTATAAGCACTTCGATTGTAATGGAGATGGAGAGATTAATCTGGAAGATGTTGCTGGTATCGAGCAAAACTACATCATGCTGGAAGACGGGACATCAGTAACAGAATCCGATGGTATTCCAATCTCTATGAGTTTTAATGTGGATACTGTAGTCATTACTGACCCTGATCAACATCTTGAGGTGAGCGCAGCGCTTAAATTCGGAAGCTCGGCTACGCCGATGAACGAGGTTTTTGGAGTTGTTTTATATTTGACTTATCCTAAGCACTTTGTGGTTGAAGAAGATCCTATTGATTTTGATTATAACGAAAACAGTTTCTTTGGAAATGCTGCCGAAGCTTTACCACTTGCGAACAATATTCAGGAAGAAGGACAAATGGATATTGTACTTACTCGTAGAAATGGACTGAATACTAGTGGACAAGGTAGAGTTGCAACGATTAGCTTTATTATTGATAGTGATATCATTGATGGTCGAGTTATTAATGACGGACAAGATTTTCCGGTAGGCGTACATGTAGTAGGTGCTTTGGATATAGATGGAAATGAATTAGATATCTCTTTGCCGGAAGAACCTGCTGGTGTATTTTTTCAGAATGGTATTGTGACTAGTCTGACACCTGTGCTTAAAGATGATCAGTTTGAAGTAAACCCTAATCCGGTTAGTAATTTATTACAAGTTAAAGTTAGCGACGATGTTCATCCAGAATCATTTGAAGTCTTTGACCTTTTAGGTAAACGACTACTTTATGATGAAACTGATCGGAACGCTTTTAATGTAAATATGAGTTCCCTTCAGGATGGAATGTATATTCTTAGAATACAGACGGAAGAGGGCGTTGGCTCTAAACGAATAATGAAACGATAAGTTAGCTGTGTTTATAAACAAAAGCGCCAATAGTAAAATAGCTATTGGCGCTTTTGTCTTTAGTACTTTTGACTCGGTTTTTTTGTGTTGGCGCCTTCTACCACAATGACAATCTCTCCTTTGATTTTTTTCGTTCCGAAATGAGTCTGTAAATTTTCTAAGTTGTCTGTTTTGACTTCTTCATGTAGCTTGGTTAGTTCTCGCGCTACACAAGCCATTCGATCAGCTCCACAATGTTCTGCAAGTTGCCCGAGGCATTTTAGTAAGCGGTGTGGAGATTCATAAAGAACAAAGGTATAAGGTAAACCAGCCAGGTATTGCAAACGAGTCTGTCTACCTTTTTTATGTGGTAAGAATCCTTCAAAATGAAATTTGTCGCAAGGCAAGCCACTAGCAACTAACGCCGGGACAAAGGCTGTTGCTCCGGGTAAACATTCTATCTTAATATCATTTTGCATACAGGCTCTGGAAAGAAGAAATCCAGGGTCAGAAATTCCCGGGGTACCTGCATCAGAGACTAATGCATAAGTTGCTCCTTGCAGGAGTTGAGCTACAATGGGCTCTACTGAGGCATGCTCGTTATGTGCATGAAAAGATTTTAAAGGGGTATCAATTTCAAAATGTTGGAGTAGTTTTTTACTGGTACGAGTATCTTCTGCGAGAATTAGATCAACGGACTTTAGTACATTCAATGCACGTAGCGTGATATCTTCTAAGTTGCCGATAGGTGTTGGGACAATGTACAGCAAGGGCAGTTTAATTTTTGATGAGTAGATGCTGCGTTACCGAGTAAAGAACATAAAGTAGAATTAATAACGAAAATGCAAGTTCTTTAAAGACAACCAACAAGATCACTGAAAGGATCAGAAATATAAACCTGGGTTCATTGCCTTTCCACTGAAAACTCTTGAACTTAAAACTAATCATCGGAATCTCAGCAACCAATAGCAGGGATAGTATAATTATTGTACTGTAGAGTAACCAGGGTTGTAGGATCAGCGAACGTAGGCCCAGCGTATCCCATTCATAAATCAACATTAGGCCAGTTACAAAGATAGTAGCTGCTGGAGTATTAAGACCCAGAAAATTTTCCGATTGTCTGGTATCAATGTTGAATTTTGCCAGGCGTAAACATGCGAATAAGGATAAAATAAAACCAGGCGCTGCAAGCCACTGCACACCTCCATCTGTAGGAAGGTCAAACGAAATATTTAAAAGCATATAGAGTATTGCTCCGGGAGCTACTCCGAAAGAGACCATATCTGCTAAGCTGTCTAATTCTTTTCCCAAAGGAGAGTTTACACCTAGTGATCGTGCAAGCAGGCCATCTCCATAATCTGCTAGTCCTGCAACGAATAAGAAATAAAAGGCCGGAACAAATTGATGATTTAGAATACTTACAACTGCAGCACAGCCACAGAATAAATTAAGAAGCGTTACAATATTAGGTATACCTTGTCGCATTAAGTTTATTAATAAAATAGTCGTATAAATTATAACAGGGCTCGGGTTGATAATATTTAGAGGCCTTAAATAACACTTAGTGTCATTTCTTAGCAAAGATTCAAATTGTGATGACATCCCCAAGCTGTGTTCCTTACACTCTTGAATAGTGCACGGAATGCTGTAAATGTAGCATTTTTGGTACAGTATCCCTCTAATGTTTTAGTACTTTTGTGTTTTATTAAGCTTTTACGACGGTTCGACGTTTTTTGTACAATAGGGGCTTGAAATTATTGGTTAATTATGAACCAGAGGCCCTTAAAAGCCTCATTGTTAAGCTATGGATCGTTATACTAAAGCAAATTAATCTTCTATGTATCGAATGATTTTGATGTTAGGCTTGTGGTGTTGTAGTACAATTGCCTTTGCACAGCCTGCCAATGATGAATGTATTAATGCCACTCTGCTTACTAATCTAAGTAATTGGTGTTCTGATGCAGGCGAATTTAGTACAGTTGGAGCAACTGCTTCTGCTGAAACCTTGCCTACCTGCTTTCCTGCTACTGGAGATAGCCATGATGTATGGTTTGTTTTTCAGGCACAAGCTAACACGGTGAATATTTCTGTCAATGGAGCTACTGGTGGAGTTGGGAATGCAGGAACCTTAGAGAATCCCGGTGTCGCGCTTTACAGCGGCACTTGTGGAGCTGGACTGGTTCAGGAAGAATGTCTTTCAGATGCTGCCGGAAATAATACTGTGGAAACCTTTGGAGGCCCTCTTAATATTGGCCAGTTTTACTATATAAGAATAGATGCCAGAAATGATAACGAAGGTACATTTCAACTTTGCCTGAACAACTTTAATCAAATCCCTGAACCATCAAGTGATTGTGATGATGGAGTGATTCTTTGTGATAAATCACCCTTCACCGTTCAGAGTGTAGTAGGCGCCGGCAATAATACTAACGAAATTGATCCGAGCTCATGTGTGCAAGTGGAGATTAGCTCCGTATGGTATAAATGGACCTGCGATCAACCAGGTACTTTAAGTTTTAGCTTAACACCTAATCAGTCGACCGATGATCTTGACTTTGCAGTTTATGAATTACCAAACGGTATTGATAATTGTTCAGGAAAAGAACTAATCCGTTGTATGGCATCGGGTGAAAATGTTGGTCAGCCTTTTGAAAGCTGGGAGCCATGTACAGGTGCAACGGGACTAAGTGAAGGAGAAGGGGATACAGAAGAGTTCCCGGGCTGTGGGCCTAATGATAATAACTTTGTATCGGCTATTGATATGCAGGCAGGGGTGAGTTATGCCTTAGTCGTAAATAACTTTAGTAATACTGGTAGTGGATTTTCAGTGGAGTGGGGCGGAACAGGAACTTTTTTGGGACCATTGGCAGACTTTGCCATTAACCCGGAGCTAGGAGTTGTCTGTGAAGAATTGGTAAACATCATTGATGCTTCTGTTGATAATGCGGGGGATATTGTTGGGTGGAATTGGAACTTTGGTGCAGGAGCTAATCCTCCGGTTGCAAATACACAAGGCCCTCATGCCGTAGAATTCGAATCAGTGGGCACTAAATTTATCGTCCTTACAGTGGAATCATCTGCAGGATGTATCGTTACAGAAGTTTTAGAATTAGAGGTAGAGTCTTGTTGTCAGGCTTTGTTTGATTTAGAACTTAGTCTGGATGAAGCGATAGATCCGAATTGTACCGGAGAAGCAAGTGGCTCTATAAGCGTATCAGCTACCGGTGAAAACCCTTTGTTTGAATATAGCTTGGATGGCGAAAACTTTTTTAGCTTCTCTACCTTTAATGGTTTGGAAGCAGGGACTTATACCGTCTGGGTTCGTGATATAAAAGGCTGCTTAGATTCGATCGAAGTTACCTTAGTTGACCCACCTCCAATTTTTGTAGATGCCGGAGAAGATGTAACAGTAGAATTAGGTTACGATACAGATTTATTAGCAACTACTACACCTTCGACGGGATTGTTTACGCTAGCATGGACTCCGGATTCGCTTTTGAGCTGTAGTAATTGCCCCAATCCAAATGCTTTGCCTCCTACTACTACAACCTTTGTTGTCACTGCCACAGATGCTGACGGCTGTACCGTAGAAGATGATGTAATCGTAACGGTTGAGGTTAATCGACCTATTTATATTCCAAATGCTTTTTCACCTGACGGAGATGGGATTAATGACACTTTTATTCTTTATGGAGGACGAAGTGCACGACAAATTCAGGTAATTCGTATCTTCAATCGCTGGGGAGCATTAGTGTACGAAGGACGAGAAATTATGCTTGGAGATGAATCCCGAGGCTGGGATGGCCGTTTCAAAGGAGAACTGGTGAATAATGATGTATTTGCTTTCTATGCTTTAATAGAATTTATCGATAACGAAGTGATTCTTTTTGAGGGAGATGTCACCGTAGTAAAATAGATATGCTCATGAAAAATTATTACTACATTAGTATATTAAGTATTGCTGCAATACTACTATATGCTTGTGGTGGGGATGATTCGAATGATATAGAAAGAATGATTGATGAAGAGCAGGTGAACTATGAAGAAGCAATCGATGTAAATATGATTTATAGTGACTCTGCCATTATTAGAGTCAATGTCTCAGGACCTCGTTTACTTCGTTACGTAGAAAAAAATAGCCCTCGGCAGGAATTTCCGGATGGGATCAAAGTGGTTTTCTATAGCCCTAATGGACGCTCTCAATCAACCTTAACTGCCAAGAGTGCTACCCGACTAGATAAGAATAATGAAATTACCATTCGGGATAGTGTGATTTGGAAAGGATACGATGGCAAGCGACTTGAAACGGAGGAGCTAATCTGGAACGAACGCGAAGAGCGAGTTTATTCCAATCGCTTTGTCAAAATTGTCAAACCGGATGAAGTTATATTTGGTTATGGTTTTGAAGCGAATCAAGAATTTACAGAGTGGACGATTAATGCGGTAGAAGGAGAGTTTTTACGGACCATGATTGATCAATAAATAAGGTAATGACCCTAGGATTAATTTTAATTTTTCTTTTGTTATCAGCACTATTCTCTGGTACGGAGATAGCGTTCATCTCAGCAAGTAAAATTGCTGTGGAACTAAAGCGCACGAAAGGGTCTCGTCAAGGGAAAGTATTGGCCCGTTTTTATGATAAGCCAGCCAGTTTTCTAAGTACAATGTTAGTGGGGAATAATATTGCCCTGGTCATCTTTACTATTTTGATGACCATTCCGCTCGAGCATTTCTTTACGACCTTTATTGGTTTTCAAGTCGATAGCTTAGTACTATTGTTGATTAACACTTTGATCATTACGGTGGTCATTTTGTTGTTTGGAGAGTTTTTACCAAAGACTTTATTCCGATTATATTCGAACGAAGTTTTATACTGGTTTGCGTATCCATTGGAGTTATTACGGATTATTCTTTTTATTCCAGCCTGGATAATGACCTCATTATCAAATATAATCTTACGAGTGTTTTTGCGAACAAGAGTGGATAAGATGGAAAACGTAATTACCCGGCTTGATCTTGAAAACTTTATTAAGGATACTCAGATTATTGATTCCGAAGATGAGATTGATCATTCACTGTTTGGGAAAGCCCTCAATTTGAAGTCTGTTCGCGTTCGAGATTGTATGGTGCCTCGTACGGAGATAGAGAATGTGGATATTGATGCGAGTGTAGAGGATCTCAAGCAAGTAATAATTGAAAGTAACTTGTCTCGAATTATTGTTACTAAAGACGATATAGACAATGTGAAGGGGTATGTTCATCACCAGCAATTATTATCGATGCCCAAAACGATAAGAGGAATAGTACTGAAAATTCCTTTTATACCTGAAGCGATGCCTGTTAGAGATTTAATGTATAAATTTATTCGGGAGCATCTGAGCATAGCTTGTGTTGTAGATGAGTTTGGTGGGGTCGCTGGGATCATAACAATGGAAGATATCCTTGAAGAGATATTTGGGGAGATAGAAGACGAACATGATCAGGAAGAATACGTAGAAACACAAATCTCAGAGGATGAATATATATTCTCGGGACGATTAGAGGTTATGTACCTGAATGATAAATATGATAATCTAAATTTTCCAGAAGGAGAATATTCTACCCTGTCCGGGTATTTAGTAACGATTACTGAAACAATCCCTGCGCAAGGAGCAGAAATTGAGCTGGAGGGCTTTAAATTTATCCTTGAGCTGGTAAGTAATACTAAGATCGAAACCGTCAGAGTGATCAAGTTAAGGGAAACCGATGAAAAAATGGATCAGTGATATTTTTTACTCTTTTCCAATACAACTTCTTGTATTGCACTGTAGAAATAATCTACTGCTGATCTTTATTTGGTTGTTATTAACGGGACTGATGACGGGGACACTAGGTCAGGTTTTTGGTATCAAATATCTCTTTTTAACTCCAGAGTATTTAGGCCAGGTTGACTTTTGGAGCTTTTCAATTTTAGGGCTGGCTTTTGGTGCTTTTTTTATCACCTGGAATCTTACCGCCTATCTTTTGGATGCTCAGAATTTCCCCTTTTTAGCGACGCTTGCGCGACCATTTACCAAGTTTTGCCTCAATAACTTTATCATTCCCTTAAGCTTTCTTTGTGTCTTTTTGTACTACACTATCCATTTCCAGTCGTATGGAGAATTTTGGAAAGCCAAACGTATTTTTTATAACTGCCTTGGTTTTTTTGCGGGCGCAGTAAGTACCGTTTTGTTGGTGGCGATTTACTTTCAGTTTACTAATAAAGACATCGGTGCATTTAGAAAAAAACGTAGAAAAAGGATGCCACCGAATCTTTTGAAGAATGTTGCTCCTAATCGTAATATTGACCTGGAAGAGATACGATCCGAAGTAAAAAGATGGAGGGTTGACACCTATCTGACGGAAGCCTTAAGGCCACGACTAGTACGGAGTGTTTCACATTATGAATTGAGAATATTAAAAAAAGTCTTTCGGCAAAATCATCTAAATGCGCTCGTGGTCCAACTCTTTAGTTTTATTATTTTGATTGCGCTGGGGTACCTCATTGATCAACCTGGATTCCGAATTCCGGCAGCTGCGAATATTTTAATCTTAGCAAGTGTACTCGTCGCAATAATCGGTGCAATTACCTACTGGTTTGATCAATGGAAAGTGACGGTAGTAATTGGTCTTTTGCTACTCGTAAATTACCTCACTAGCTTTGATATTTTTTCGCATAAGAATAAAGCCTACGGAATGAATTACACTGCCGAACCGGCAGAATATTCTTACGCCCGCTTAGACTCTTTTAGCCGACCCTCTTTTGTTGAAAAGGATAAGGCCGCAACGCTTAAAGTACTTGAAAACTGGAAAGAGAAAGCGAGCAAAACATCCGCAGGACAAAAGCCTAAAATGGTGATTTATTGTGTCAGTGGAGGAGGATTAAAAGCAGCAGTATGGGCAATGCAGGTAATGCAACAAACCGACAGCCTTACACAAGGCACCTTAATGAATCAGACGGCCTTGATTACTGGTGCCTCTGGTGGAATGGTTGGTGCCGCTTACCTGAGAGAAGTGTATTTGCAACGTGCTCAAGGAGAAACGATTGATGTTTATGATCAACGTTATATCGACAATATATCCAAGGATTTATTGAACTCGATTACCTTTACTATAGTTGCCAATGACTTGTTTCTACCCTGGACCAATTTTGAGATTGATGGACAAAAGTATAAAAAAGATCGTGGGTATATTTTTGAGCAACAACTAAATGAGAATACCAATAATGCATTCACAAGAACAGTTGGGGATTATCGAATCATTGAAGAGCAAGCTTTGATCCCAATGCTCTTTGTAACGCCTTCGATTGTAAATGATGGACGGCGTATGATCATTTCTCCACACGGTGTTTCTTATATGACGATTGCCCCGATCGGTGTTGAGAAGCGAGAACTCTTAGAAATTGATGCAGTTGACTTCGGAAGAATGTTTGCAGAGCAAGGCGCTAATGATATGTTATTTTCTACGGCCTTGCGAATGAATGCGACTTATCCTTACATCTTGCCTAATGTATTTTTGCCGAGCGAACCGGGAGTAGAAGTAATGGACGCTGGCTTTAGAGATAATTTTGGAATTACTTCTGCCACTAGATTTATCCATGTTTTTCAAGACTGGATAAAAGAAAATACAAGCGGGGTTGTACTGATTCAAATTAGTAGTTTGGATAAAATCGAAGAGATTTATTCCAGCGATGAAGGGGGCGTATTGGAAACTATCTTAAACCCCTTAGGTATCGCCACTCAAATTATGAACCTTCAGGATTATGAGCATGATACGAATCTTGGATTTATCTATGATATTCTGGGAGAAGATAAGTTCAATATAGTCCGATTTATCTATAATCCGGGGAAAGACAATGAACGGGCGTCACTTACTTTTCACTTGACGAAAAGAGAAAAAGAAAATATTTTGAATTCTTTTTACTTGCCGAATAACCAGAAGAGCTTCAGACGTCTAAACGAAATTTTGTACCCACCGCCTACTAAAGACCAAGCGTCTCTACCATCTGAGTAAATACTTTCGGTCGCGGGGCTATAAGCTGCAAAGGAGCATTCGTCAATGGATGCTTGATGGATAAATTAACTGCATGTAAAAGCATTGATGTCATTTTCCACCGCTCCTTGAATAATTTGTTTTGTTTGTTGCAGCCATGAGGTCTGTCCCCAATGATTGGATGACGGAGATGGTTAAGATGTTTTCGGATTTGATGCATACGACCGGTCTCAGGCCTGGCTTCTATTAAAGAATATCGAGAGCTAGGATGTTTACCAAAAGGAATTGGTAGCTCCGTTTTTCGAACTAATTTGAAATGCGTAATGGCGGCCTGCGTCTTGCCCCGGTCATTAGTCAAAGGGTAATCAACAATACTTGACTCCGGAAAATAACCTCTGACAATCGCTTCGTATTTTTTATCTACAGTACCTTCGATAAATTGTGATTGCAGGTTTTTGGTGACCGCACTTTCAAATGCAAAAAGTAAAACACCAGATGTTTTACGATCTAGTCTATGGACAGGGTGTACTCGCTTACCAATTTGATCCCGAAGTAACTGTACTGCAAAGGTGTCTTCATGCGCAGCTATCTGCGTTCGGTGCACTAGTAAGCCATTAGGTTTGTTGATAGCTATCAGGTAGTCGTCTTGGTAAATAATCTCTAGTTCCATTACGGTCGATCAAACTTTATTTCTAAAGATTTCGATACGGGATAATAACCCATTTGTTGATAGATTTTATTTGACGTTGGGTTATCCCGATCTGTAAAAAGGCTGCAAAATTGAAAATCCTTAAGCATTAACTGACTGAGATCATGTACACAATTACTAGCGTAGCCTTTCCCTCGAAATGCCTTCGGAGTGTAAACATAATTAATGGTTATGCCATGACGAGTTGGGCGTGTAATGCCTGCCATACATACTGGTACTTCATCTTCCCAAAGAAAAAACTTACCATGCTTTAGTTTATATCTAATGGCTTTTTCATTTCCTGTTGCATTCAGGTTTCCCATTGCTTCGATTTCGAAATCAATCATCCATTTGAAAATAAGGTCAAAATCTTCTGGTGTTGCCGTACGAAGTTTTCCTTTGGCAGGAGAGACTTCTTTTAAGTTGTCGAGTTGATAAGCGAGTTGCCTGAAGTTGATTCGCCACGAATGACCTTTTTGTACTTGCCATAATTTGGCAAAAGAGATGGAAAGTTCCTCTGGACCAATGATGCCAGAAGTTTGAATATTGGCGTCAGCCAGCTCTTTGATGAGCGCTAGAAGGGATTGATCAGAGATTAAATCTGCAGCATAAATTAAAAAATTATGAGGAGGAGTTTGTACTAATGAAAAGAGGACATCTCCTTGCTCATCTTTGATGCTATACAGATTAATTTCATCATAGAAAGCCTGGCCAGACAGTATTGATCTGGGGATACCGATGAGTAAATTATTGGCTGCTTCTTCTTGTTCGAGAAACTCAAGATTCTCATCAAGAAATGCATTGATATTAGAGTAGCGAATAATTTTCATAAGAGGGGCTAGTATTATTGAAAAAAATAAGGATTCATTAGCAGTGTTAGCCTAATGAATCCTTAAACGATAATTAAATTTTTATCGTTCCTTTAATTCTTTATCCTTCGTAGCTTACGCGATAAATGACATTCGCATAGTCGTCAGAAATCAGCATAGATCCATCAGGCATCCATTCAATATCAACCGGTCTTCCCCAAACGGAATCTTTCTGGGGATCCATCCAGCCCTTGATGAAAGGTTCGTAAGAATCTACTTCATTTTTATCATTAAGACTTAGTAAAGAAATTTGATAACCGGATTTTTTACTTCGGTTCCAGGAACCATGTTCCGCTACAAAAATTTGCTTCTTGTACTGATCTGGGAAAGTGTTACCCGTGTAAAATTCAATGCCAAGCGGTGCAACGTGTGCGCCTAAGTTTTGTGCTGGTGCTGTAAAATCAGAACAAGGGCGAGTTGAAAATTCCGGATCTGGGGTATCACCTTGATGGCAGTATGGATATCCAAAGTGCATTCCATCTTCAGGAGCTCTGTTGACTTCGCAAGCAGGCATGTCGTCTCCCATCCAGTCCCGGCCATTATCCGTAAACCATAAATCTTTATTGTCTGGATGCCAGGTAAAGCCTACCGTATTTCGGACACCATGTTGTACTACTTCCATATCACTACCGTCTGGATTCATACGAGTGATAGAGGCATATATTTCATCAGATTTACAGATGTTACATGGTGCTCCGACTGGGACATACAATTTGCCATCAGGTCCAAAGGCAATGTACTTCCAGCCATGATGACTTTCCGTAGGATATTTATCAAAAACAACAACAGGCTCTCCCGGTTTGTCTAGTTTGTTTTCAATATCATCAAAGCGAAGAATGCGATTTACTTCTGCTACATATAAGCTGCCGTCCTTGAAGGCAACCCCATTTGGCATATTTAAACCACTGGCCAGCGTATAAACTTTATCCGCTTTATGGTCCCCATCTTTATCAATAATAGCGTAAACATTTCCTTTTTGTCTGGTGCCAACGAATAAAGTGCCATTAGGACTTAGTGTCATTGAGCGTGCATTTTTTACTTTTTCTGCAAAGACTTCAACTTTGAATCCTTCCGGTAATTGTAGTTTGTCCAGTTCAACTTTCCGATCTTCTTCCGCTACTTTTGCAGGAGCATTTCGAACGCCCTTTTTCTCTGGTTCTTTAGTATTAGCGACGGGAGTTGCGTTTGCTTCAGCCGTAGGCTGTTCAGCGTCAGTGCAAGCACCAAGGAATAAAAACAAAGAAAGCAAGAGGACTATTGATCGTTTCATAATAGAAGGTTTTTAATCTAAGGTTTGATTGTTTTACATGTTTCGCCGGTATTGTCCTCCGACATCGTATAATGCATTTGTAATCTGCCCAAGAGAGCAGTACTTCGTTGCGGTCATTAGATGTTTAAAGAGATTCTCATTGCGCAATGATGCTTGCTGTAGCTGCTTGAGTTGTTCTTGGGCGATCGCCGTATTGGCTTTTTGTAAGTTTTGTAAGGTATTAATTTGATCTTCTTTTTCGTCATTCGTTGCCCGAATTACCTCTTGAGGGATAACGGTCGGTGATCCTTCTTTGGAAAGGAAAGTATTGACACCAATTATTGGAAGTTCGCCAGTATGTTTCAAGGTTTCATAATAAAGACTTTCGTCCTGAATTTTACCTCGCTGGTACATGGTCTCCATTGCTCCGAGTACTCCTCCTCGTTCGGTAATTCGATCAAACTCTAAAAGAACAGCCTCTTCCACGAGGTCCGTCAATTCTTCTATGATAAAAGATCCCTGGTTTGGGTTTTCGTTTTTAGCAAGGCCCAATTCATGATTAATGATCATTTGAATGGCTACTGCTCGGCGTACGCTCTCCTCAGTCGGAGTGGTGATCGCTTCATCGTAGGCATTTGTATGTAATGAATTACAATTATCATAGATTGCATAAAGCGCCTGTAAGGTAGTTCGGATATCATTGAAAGATATCTCTTGCGCGTGTAAGGATCGACCACTGGTTTGAATGTGGTATTTTAATTTTTGAGATCGGTCATTCGCGTCATATTTAAGCTTCAAAGCTTTAGCCCAAATCCGTCGAGCTACTCTGCCAATTACCGCATATTCCGGATCAACTCCGTTGGAGAAAAAGAAAGAAAGATTCGGTGCAAACTTGTTGACATCCATTCCCCGTGAAGCATAATATTCAACAAAGGTAAAACCGTTTGCCAGGGTAAAGGCTAATTGAGAAATTGGATTAGCACCAGCTTCTGCAATGTGGTAGCCAGAAATAGAGACGGAATAAAAATTACGAACATTATGCCCGATAAAATATTCTTGTACATCTCCCATGAGTTTCAAAGAGAACTCTGTGGAGAAAATACAAGTGTTCTGAGCCTGATCTTCTTTAAGGATATCCGCTTGGACAGTTCCCCTTACAGAGGATAGCGCTTTGGCTTTAAGCTCTTCGTAAATTGCAGGCTCTAAAACCTGATCCCCGGTTAGTCCTAATAACAAAAGACCAAGGCCATTATTCCCTTCCGGTATGTCTCCGATATAAGTCGGTCGCTGTAAATTCCGGTCATCGTAAAGTGCTTTTAGTTTTGCCTCTACCAAATCTTCTAATCCATTTTCGCGAATATATATTTCACATTGCTGGTCAATTGCAGCATTCATGAAGAAAGCACAAATGGTAGCAGCCGGGCCATTGATCGTCATTGAAACCGATGTCTTGGGATCGCAAAGGTCGAAGCCAGAGTATAATTTTTTGGCGTCATCTAAACAGCAAACGCTTACGCCAGAATTACCCACTTTTCCGTAAATATCAGGACGATGATCCGGATCTTCTCCATATAGTGTTACAGAGTCGAAAGCGGTTGACAGTCGATTGGCGGGCATGTCAGAAGATAGATAGTGGAATCGACGATTCGTTCTTTCTGGACCTCCTTCTCCGGCAAACATCCGAGTTGGATCTTCGCCTTTGCGTTTGAATGGAAATACACCTGCGGTGAAAGGAAATTCGCCAGGAACATTTTCTTGTAGTACCCAGCTTAGTATTTCTCCCCAGTCTTTGAATTTTGGTAAAGCGACCCGAGGGATTCTAGTATGGGCCAGCGATTTGGTGAAAGTAGGAACCCGGATTTCTCGATCTCTAACTTTGTAGATGAATTCATCAGCAGCGTATTGAGATTTCTTTTCTTCCCAGGTATCGAGAATCCGCATGCAGCGACCATCAATATCTAAAGCTAAATCATCATAGGCTTTTTGCAAACCAGCAATAAGCAATTCCTTGTGTTCTATTCGTTCTTGCTTTTCAATGGCTTTGATGGATTGCTTTATTCCAAAAAGGCGACGAGCGATTTCGGATTGTTGCTCTGCCCAGCGATCATACTGGCGATTGCTTTCGGAAATCTCAGAAAGATACCGGGTACGGGCCGGAGGTATTATAAATATTTTTTCGCTGGTTCCTTCGACCATGACCCTGTCGGATTGGAAACTTACGCCTGTTTTCTCAGTGATGGTGCCCATGAGCTCCTGATATAGGGTGTTCATTCCCGGATCGTTAAACTGAGAAGCGATTGTTCCAAAAACAGGTATATCCTCGAGTGGAGTTTCCCAGGCTTGATGGTTTCTTTGATATTGTTTTTTGACATCGCGAAGTGCATCCTGAGCCCCGCGTTTATCAAATTTGTTTATGGCAATGATATCTGCAAAGTCCAGCATGTCAATTTTCTCCAACTGAGTTGCCGCCCCGTATTCAGGTGTCATTACGTAAAGCGAAACATCCGAATGGTCAACAATTTCAGTGTCGGACTGACCGATACCGGAGGTTTCCAAAATGATTAGATCAAAATTGGATGCTTTTAGGATATCAACTGCTGCCTGAATATGTTTGGATAATGCAAGATTAGATTGTCGAGTTGCGAGAGAGCGCATGTAGACGCGTTCCTGATTGATCGAGTTCATACGAATTCGATCGCCTAAGAGTGCACCACCGGTTTTTCGTTTCGAAGGATCAACCGAAATAATGGCAATGGTTCGATCTTCAAAATCGAGTAAGTATCGACGAACCAGCTCATCCACTAAACTGGATTTTCCGGCACCCCCTGTTCCTGTGATACCCAGTACAGGGATCGTTTTTTGTTCTATTTCTTTTCGGATACTGGTCAGCCAGTCATTGTTTTCTTCTGGAAAATTTTCGACGGCGGAGATCAAGCGAGCGATGGATCGGGGAGAACGGTTATCTATATGTTTTAATTCACCGTTAAGGTTCGTTCCTAGAGGGAAATCACATTGCTTAATAACATCATTGATCATGCCTTGAAGCCCCAGTTGGCGTCCATCATCCGGAGAGTAGATACGGGTGATTCCGTAAGCTTGTAATTCCTCAATTTCGGTAGGGAGGATAGTTCCTCCTCCTCCTCCAAAGATTTTGATGTGTCCGGCTCCGTTTTCTTTTAGGAGGTCATACATATATTTGAAGAACTCATTATGGCCACCTTGGTAAGAAGTAATGGCAATTCCCTGAACATCTTCTTGTATTGCGCACTTGACAATTTCTTGTACAGAGCGATTATGCCCGAGGTGGATGATTTCTGCGCCGGAGCTTTGCATAATTCGTCGCATAATGTTGATTGCCGCATCATGTCCATCAAATAAGGAAGCTGCGGTAACAATACGGACCTTATGCTTAGGTTGGTAAGGTGCTATCTTTTCCATTGGTTATTATCTTGGTCTAATTTGGTTCTGCAAAAATACGAATTTTTGAGGCTGCAGGGTTGATCTTTTTATAGAAGTTGTGTGAGCTTAATAAACCGGAGACGAATCTAATGAGGTTTGATGGTGTCCAGGATTTCAACGAATTCACTGATCATCATTGCTGTTGCGCCCCATACAATATGGTTATTGACATTATAGTAAGGGACATTTTTCAGCGTGATATTCCCCGATAGCTTCATGTCTGTTTTTTGAATTGTTTCTTTTCGTTGAAAAGTAGCAACAGGTACTTCAACGATTGATTTTACTTCGGTAGGCTGAGGAATGAACGTTGGTTGATAATCCAATACCCCAACAAATGGATGTACCTGAAAATTACTGACCGGGATATAGAGATCAGTCAGTTCCCCTAGCACATCAATATCTTTTTCAGGAACTCCGACTTCCTCCTGCGTTTCTCTGAGGGCGCAAGCGATCAGCGAATCATCAGTTTTATCTTTGCTGCCACCTGGGAAGCTAATCTGACCGCTATGACGATCATTGGGATTGGTAGACATTCGTTCGATTAAAACCATGTGCCATTCTGATGACTTTGGGTAAAGCAGGGCCATTACACAAGCAATTCTTGCATTTGAAGGCGGTGGCGGATAGTTAGTGCGGACCGCATGTGCCATCTTATACTGTGCCGGTCGGCCCGGAAGTTCTTGTTTAAGTTGATGTCTTATTGCATCTATCATATTATAATGGATATGTTCAAAATAAAAACTGCCACGACTTCAAAAAGTTCGTGGCAGTTTTTAAAAGCAATAAATAGGGTCGAATAAAAATATTCGATTTATAGATAGAAGGGTTATTTATTAGACTTCCGAAGGTAATTTTCCAGTGCCATTGTCATGGAAGGAGATTCGGGAGCCGGAGCTTTAATATTAATAGTAAGTCCCAGATCATTAACTGCTTTCGATGTTTTGTTGCCCCATACAGCAATACGCGTTTCGTTTTGCTTGAAGTCCGGGAAGTTCTCGAAAAGAGAAGTTAGACCAAGTGGACTAAAGAATACCAGGACATCATAAAACACATCACTTAAATCCGATAGATCACTAGCGACAGTTTTATACATCATGGCGTCTTGCCAAGTTAATTCCAGTTCGTTTAGAAATGCAACCGCATCTTTTGCACCAAGATTAGAGCAAGGCAATAGGAAGTTTTCTTTTTCCTTATGCTTGAGGAAGTATGCCTTCAAATCCTGAATTTTACCTTTTCCTGTAAAAACTTTACGTTTACGGTAAACGATAAATTTCTGTAAGTAATTAGAAATAGCTTCAGACAAACAGAAATACTTCGTGTCTTGAGACATTTTGATGCGCATTTCTTCACAAATACGGAAGAAATGATCAATTGCGTTTTTACTGGTAAAAACAACAGCCGAGTACTCGTCGGGACGGATTCTCGCTTTACGGAACTCTTTAGAAGGTACGGGGTCTACCTGAATAAATTGTCGCCAATCAATTTGCAGACCATATTTCTTTTCAAGGTCGTAATAAGGAGAACGTTCTGGTTTGGGTTGAGATATTAAAATACTTTTTACCTCTTTGAAAGTTTCACCCACAGCTTTTCCTTTTATAGCCATTCAAACTTGTTCTTAATGAAAATCTATTCAACACCAACCCCTGTTATCAATAGCTTAGTTATTATCAATAAAGGGGCTATTTCGATCGTGCAAAGGTACATAAAAAAATGAAATTTGTGAAACGCAAGATATTTTGAAGAAATCATTAGGGATCGTAATAAACGGAAGAGGTAAAGGGCGCCAACGACCAATAAACCGAGGATGATTCCACCAAAAGTGAAGTTTTCCTGAGCAAATGCGATGAAAATGTTGAATGGAACAAGTAAAATTCCAAGGATTATATTGAAGATTATGATGGTGAAACTATACTGTTTTATCTCTTTTGAAATGGGGAAAATGCTTTCAATTAGCTTTAAAAGAATATGCTTTACCAGGAAAAAAGCTGCTACTCCAATCACACAAAAGGCCATGAATTGAAATTCATGTGGGATATAATTTTTGTATCGGGCTATTTGAAAGATGAAGATTCCAGCGTTAGCAAAGTATAAAAGGTACCAAAACCAGTAAGGGGGCTTTACAACACCTCCTTGCTCCCTTTGAAGTAATTTAAGAACATTTTCATTAGAGAATGCACGATAAATTTTATTCAGTAGCGATCGGTATAAGGTAATTAGGAATGCTAATAAGATTAATACGCCAAGTAAAGACCAGAATATAAATCCACCTCTGGTATTTTGTGCAGTGGCTGTTGGGGAGTTGTCAATAGGAGGCGTGTAGGGGTTGAGCTCCTCCACAGGTGCAGAACCCGGTCGACTGATATCGAAGGGGTTACTTGGTTTTTCGGTAGTCTGCGATGTCTTTGCTTGGGCAGAGATATTGTCTGCAGGATTAGCTGGGGTATTAGCTCGGGCTTCGAGGTCAAAAGGATTCGTATTTTTAGGAGCGGATAATGTGTCCGTTGTTCCCTGGTTTTTTAGCCGATGTTGTAGATCAAAAGGATTAGAACCATTTTGTCCGATCGCCAAATTGTTAAAGGAAAACAAGATTCCTAAAAACAGGAAATAGAGAGTTATGCCTCGTCGCTCTGCCATAGAGCGGAAAATTACAAAGAATATTGGATTTTGGTAAAGTGAAAGGCATACAGAGACTATTTTCTTTTAGTAAAACGTCAAAGTCAAACAAGAGAAAAAGCTTTTACCAAAGAAAATGAGTCTCTGTAAGGGGTGTACTATCTAAATCTATTCAGCGATTACTGTACCTTTCAAAGTGAGAGGAATTGGGGTATCACTTAGGTTAGTAAGTACCTTAACGGTTTTTTGGAATTTACCCGCTTTCTTAGCATTATAAGTTGTTGTGATCTCGGCAGTTTCGCCAGGAAGTATAGGTTCTTGAGGATAATTTGCTACCGTACAACCACATGATGGTTTAACTTCTTTTAGCAATAATGGTTGATTGCCTTGGTTCGTTAACTTAAATGTAGCAGTTGCCGGAGTATTCTGAGTAATTTCACCAAATTGATGCGTTGTTTGCTCCCATTGGATAGCTTTACTTTCTGTAGCTTCAATTTTGTTGGATGTAAGTACAGCATTCTGAGCTTGTAAACTAACGCATGTACCAGCAAGGATTAAGCATAGGGTGCACAATAAATTTTTCATAAAGTATAATTTTTTGATCTTTGAAGTCTTTGGAAGTAATTATGCATCAGATCACTTTTAAGGCTTCAGGGTTAATTAATAAAATGCTTGATCAGCATTGTTAGGACAAATATATTGGCAAAAGCTCCATGCTGCTGTTAATGAGAATTCAATAATTGTTAATGAGCTGTTAATCGATTTTTAGCTCAACTTTATTGGGCTTAACTTGCAGTAGAATGGAGCCTAAATACTATTACTTATCATCACTATGAAAAAATGGATACTTAAAGCGGTCGTTCAAAAGACCATCTCTTATTTACCTTTTAGTACTCGTATCAACTACTTCTTTCAGAAGTATGTAACGAAAGGGGTCTACTTAAGTGATGAATATTTTTATGATCGTTTAGGACATGCAAAAGATCATCTAGCAGCCTATGCTAAGTATGGAGAAAAAAAGCTCCCTTCAGTTTGTCTTGAACTGGGGACCGGGTGGTATCCAATTGTGCCTATTGGTTTTTTTCTGGCAGGAGTAGATAAGACCTATTCGGTTGATATTAGTTTTTTGACATCGAAAGAACGAATCAAAACCACACTTGATAAGTTTAAGATTGCGATCGATAAGGATATACTCAAAGGATATATAAATATTCAGGCAGAACGCTTACAGGAATTGATGAAACTCTATGACACTTACGATGCATTACCCTTAGAGGAAATATTGTCAATTCTCAAAATTGAATACCTTTTACAAGATGCCCGCAAGCTCTCACTAGCTGATAATTCGATTGACCTGGTAAATTCTAATAACACTTTCGAACACATTTATCCGGTAATATTGCAACCCATAGTCGCGGAATTTGGTAGAGTAGTAAAGAAAAACAGCGGAGTGCAATCCCATTTTATTGATATGTCGGACCACTTTGCGCACTTTGACCGATCGATTACGATTTATAATTTCTTACAATTCTCTGAAGCACAATGGGCGCGTATTGATAATAGCATTCAACCTCAGAGCAGGCTTCGCATTGATGATTATAAAGCGATGTATAAAGCGATTGATTTATCGATTGATGAGGAGTTTTGCCGACCAGGAAATCTGGAAGAACTTAAGACTGTAAAACTTGATAAAGTATTTGCTGACAAACCTATAGAAACGGTGGCCATTAGTCATTGTCATTTTATTTCTAAGATGTAAGCTCATGAAAGATTACCTAATTCGGCGGGTTGTGGTACTAGGGGCATTAGCGATCATTGGGATCATTGGTGTACAGTCTTATTGGGTAATGAAAACCTGGGATTTACGGGAGCAGGATTTTCACCGTTCGGTCAATATTGTATTGCGGAAAGTGGCAGAAGATTTATCGGAATTAAACGGTAGTGTATTACCAATGCGTAACTTGATTACCAGAGTATCTTCTAATTATTATGTGGTCAATATGGAAGACTTGATTGATGCAGCACAGTTGGAGTTTTTCCTCTATAAAGCTTTTGAGGAGCTTGCAATGAACATAGATTTTGAATATGCAATTTTTGACTGCTCGAGTAATGAAATGGTATATGGCAACTATTGTAGTTACACAACTAACGGTGTTAACGGAGCGGAGTTAGGGAAACTACCTAAGCTCGAAGAGCTGAACTATTATTTCGGAGTAAAGTTTCCTACACGTTCTAGTTATCTGGTCGGACAGATGCAAAGGACTTTTGTTTTTACAGTAATTCTATTGCTATCGATTCTGTTTTTTATATACTCCATTTTTGTCATCCTCCGGCAGAAACGTTTGTCTGAAATGCAAAAGGAGTTCATCAACAATATGACCCATGAATTTAAGACCCCGATTTCGACAATTCGCGTTTCATCTGACGTATTTCTGGGAAATGAAATGATTCAAAAAAATCCTCGCTTATTCAAATATGCAAGCATTATAAAAGAGCAAAATCTTCGACTGAATAATCAGGTTGAAAAAGTCCTACAGATCGCAAAATTAGAGAGTGATTCTTTTCAGTTGAAAAAAGAACCAGTCGATATGCATGCGCTTATTGCACAAATACTTCGATCTAATGAATTAGGGGCTAATCAACTTGGCGGTCAATTGAAATCAGTACTGAATGCCTCGAGTTGGATCATTGAGGCAGATAAATTTCACACAACTAATATATTACACAACCTGATTGATAATGCTATAAAATATAGCAAAGGCGCTCCGGAAATAAAAATCGAAACCTTTGACAAGGATAATCGATTCCAGTTGGTTGTAGAAGATAAAGGAATCGGTATTGACAAAGAGTTTCAGAATAAAATATTTGATAAATTTTTTCGAGTACCTACCGGAAACATACACAATGTTAAGGGTTTTGGTCTGGGCTTATTTTATACCCGAAAAATCTGTGAACTTCATGGCTGGAAGCTTAATTTAGAAAGCGAAAAAAATGAAGGGACCCAGATAAAAATTTCAATGAAATAAATTTAATCTTAGTAGCATATGGCACATTTACTTTACGTAGAAGATGATGAAAGCTTAAGTTTTGTAACCAAGGACAACCTGGAATTGAAAGGCTTTAAGGTAACCCATTTTCCAAATGGTAAACAGGCTATGCAGTCTGTTCGAAATGCTAGCTATGATTTATGTATTCTCGATGTCATGTTGCCGGATGTTGATGGATTTACGATCGCAGAAGAAATTCGAAAATTTGATACTCAGGTACCTATTCTCTTTCTGACAGCACGATCTTTAAAAGAGGATAAAATTCACGGATTGCGTTTGGGCGCTGACGATTATATCACCAAACCCTTTAGTATTGAAGAGCTCATTCTGAAGGTCGGAATATTTTTAAAGAGACGAAACGTAATTGGAACGAGCAAAACACAACAGACAGAATTTGAACTGGGGCTATATCATTTTAATTACAGAAATCTAGAACTCAAAGCTAAAGATGCACTAAAGAAACTTACTCAAAAAGAAGCGGACCTTTTACGATATTTTGTTTTGAATCAAAATGAAGTACTTAAACGATCTGATATTTTAGAAACGATTTGGGGAGAGGATGATTACTTTATGGGACGATCACTGGATGTGTTTATCTCTCGTTTGCGAAAGTACCTTAAACTTGATGAATCTTTGAAAATTGAAAATATTCATGGTGTAGGATTCCGACTTAAAACCGATTAAGAAAGTTCAGTATCCAGACTTAAGATAGACTTATAAATTGTTAGTGTTTTTGCGGCTGTTTTATCTTTGGTGAACGCACGGAGTCGAGCTGATCCTCCCTCGACGATTTTCGATTTTAAGGATTTGTTGGCCAAGATTCTCTTCACTCCTTCCGCGAGGAGTACTGCATTTTTAACCGGGGCTAAAAGTCCGCTTACTTCATGTTCAATAATTTCAGGGATTCCTCCTGCAGCTGTGGCAACGATGGGGACTTTACACGCGAGTGCATCAAGCAAGCTGGTACCTAAGCCTTCCTCCTTACTGGTGAATAAAAATATATCTGCCCCAGGGAGCACCTCCGGAATATCTTTACGAAAGCCTGTGAATTTTATGTATTCATTGAGTTGCAGCCGCTGAACGTACTGACGTACGGCGTCGGCTTCGCCGCCGTCCGCTCCTATGATGAGGAATCTTGCATCCGGTCGTTGCTGTACAATTATTTTTGCCGTATCTACAAAGGTGAAGTAATCTTTATGAGGGGCAATTGCTGCTACATTTACAATTAGGGGAGCTGCTTTGTCAATATTAAATTCGTCCCGAAGTTTGTTATTCCTTTTGTAAGGAAAACGATTCAGGTCAATGCCAGAATGCACGACCTTTATTTTTTCTGGTGCGTGAATTCTGTTTTCAATAATGGACTTTATGAAATGCGAAACACAGATGATTGCTTTGATAGATGAATGGTTATATTTCCAACTTGAAATCGGACTATTGCTAATGGGGAAATCTACCCGGCGACTAAGTACAAACGGAGTTTTTGCTCCAAAAAAACTCGCGCCCATGCAAGCGTAAGTATGTGCATGGGAGTCATGAATATGGACAAGACTGATAGATTGATTTTTGCAAATTTTTGCCATCATCCGTGCCGGTGCCGGGTTGATACTACTTCTCTTTCGATATCCGTAATACTGAATTTCATTTTTTTGACAGTGCTTTGCCAAAGGTGCTTCGTCAACACACAAAACGATTTGCTTGATAGATCGCTTAGAAAGAGATTCAATCAGGTAGGCGATCTGTTGTTCGCCTCCGCGCCAGGAAGTTGCCGATGAAAAATGAAGTATGGTCATGACTGATGAAGCGATCGAAGAATCTTATATTTTAAATGGACAAGTTGTGCATTTCGAATGCTGATGATCCAGCCGTTTTTACCATCCAAAAATCCAGCTTTAATAAAGTAGGTACGTAAAAAGCGAATCATAGGTGAAATCCAGAGCTTAATAAAACTGGCTCGTTTTCCATTAGTATGCATTTCCTGTGCAGACAATGCTGCATATTTTTCAATACGATCCCAATGATCTTCAAGACTTTTGTAAGAGTAGTGAAACAACTTACCAGTTAACTTTTCTACTTTGATACCTTCTGTATATTTCAATCGTTCATGGACGTAGTCTCCTTCCCATTGACTAGAATCACGATGAAACAAACGAACTTTCCACTCCGGGTACCAACCACTATGCTTGATCCATTGCCCGCAGTAGTTTGTTAAACGATCTAGAGCGTATACTTTTTTGGAGTCAAGATTTAAGTTTTTGATACTTTCGCCTAATTCTTCAGAGATTATTTCATCTGCGTCAATAGAAAGTATCCAAGGGTGTGCCGCCAGAGAATTCCCATAGTTTTTTGTAGCTGCGTAGCCTTTCCATTCTGTTGAAATTACCCGTGCACCTAATTGCCTTGCAATAGATATGGTTTGGTCTTTACTACCCGAATCAAGCACTAATACTTCTGCGACGACTGGTTTCAATGATTTGATACAAGCCTCAATATTGTCTGCTTCGTTAAGTGTGATGATCAAGGCAGAAATGGCTGACATATTAATTAATTACTTCGTTTCCGATTGCTACAAACTCTGGGTTCAATAGATTTTCTTTATTGTATTGCAAAGGATCGTCATTGCTTACCTGTAGTACTTTGCCACCTGCTTCTTCGAGTACAATTTGTGCGGCTGCAGTATCCCATTCCATTGTTGGTGCCAAACGAGGATAAATATGCGCTTCGCCTTTAGCAATGATGGTAAATTTTAGAGAACTTCCAGTAGCTACTAATTTAGGGGCATCATACTGGTCGATAAACGCTTGTGTCGCATCATTCAAGTGTGAACGAGAACAAACAATACCCAGGCCGCTTTCATTTTTGGAAAAACTTGGACATTGTAGTTTTATTGTATTCCCTTCTAACTCTTGAAATGCGCCCTCTCCTTTAATTGCCCGAAAGAGTTCGTTTGTCACCGGAACATATACTACTCCTGCAATGGGTTGTTGCTGATGAATTAAGGCAATGTTGACAGTAAACTCGCCATTGCGTTTGATGAATTCCTTTGTACCATCGAGAGGGTCGACTAACCAATAGTATTCGTATTGACTTCGTTGTGCATAATCGACTTGCTTATTCTCTTCTGAAATTATTGGCCATTCTGGAGTAAGTTTTTCTAAACCCTCACAAATCTTATCATTAGCTGCTTTATCCGCACGGGTTAATGGAGAGTCATCCTGTTTGTATTCAACGCCAAAACTTGGCTCATCAGCATAAATTTTGAGAATTTCTGCTCCGGCTATTCTGGCAATGTCGCTAACCGCTTTAATTATCTGATCCAGATTCATCTTAATTTTCTTTATGTTATAATAAACTTATGTAACTTCTCTTACGTAGATAATTGAATATCTTTGCAAAAGTAAACATTTACAGCATTTCGTTTAACCTTCTTAAGCGAACTAAGAAAGCTTAAAGTTCATAATATGGCAAAAAATAAAGTACTCGTCACGGGCGGTTGTGGTTACATTGGAAGTCACACCATCGTAGATTTAATTGATAATGGCTTTGACGTAGTCTCTGTAGATAACTTAGGGAACTCATACGAATCCGTAATGGATCAAATAGAAGCTATTACCGGAAGAAAAATTCAAAATTACGCGATTGATCTCTGTAACCTTGAGGATACCAAACAAATTTTTGAGGATCATCCTGATATTGGTGGTGTGATTCATTTTGCAGCTTTGAAAAGTGTCGGAGAATCCGTCAATCAACCACTCCGTTATTTTAAGAACAATCTCAATTCCTTACTGAACATTCTTGAATGTTGTCGGGATTATGGAGCAAATAGCTTTATCTTTTCAAGTAGTTGTTCGGTCTACGGAAATGCAAAGGAATTGCCGGTGACCGAAGAAACCTTATTCGAAGAAGCAGAAAGCCCTTATGCAAGAACCAAACAGATAGGGGAGAAGATAACGATGGACTTCGCAGTGAATAACCCTCAGGTGTCTTCCATTATGCTTCGATATTTTAACCCTGCCGGAGCGCACGAATCAAATCTTATCGGAGAACAACCAAAACAGATTGCGCTAAATCTGGTACCGGTAATCACCGAGACCGCTTCAGGACTAAGAGATCATATGATGGTTTTTGGAGATGATTATGATACGAGAGATGGGAGCTGCGTTCGTGATTATATCCATGTAATGGATATTGCGAATGCGCATACAAAAGCGATTCAGTATTTGTTTGCGGAAAAGAACGATAAAAACTACGAAGTTTTCAACTTGGGGATTGGTGAAGGCGTCAGCGTTTTTGAAGCAATTAATGCTTTTGAGAAGGTGACCGGAGAATCTTTAAACTACAAAGTGGCTCCACGTAGAGAAGGAGATGTTATCGCAATTTATGCGAATAATGATAAGGCTAAACATAAACTCGGGTGGAATCCGAATCGTGGAATTGAAGACATTATGAAAACAGCCTGGGACTGGCAAGTAAAGCAGAATACATTGGCTAAAAGTTGATTTTGCTTAGCAAAAGGTATGAAAGCGGACCTGAACGGTAAGATTTTGTCCATAACAAGGTGTTATCTTGGCTGCCCTGCTTTTTTTTTGCATCTTTGGTAAACGGTCTCAGGTGGCCGAAAACAAACAATCTATGGGTAAAAGTTCGATGAGAACAGTCATAGGGTGTCCATAGTCTTGTTACCTTGTCGAGCCTACTCTCTCGACAAGGTTTTTTTATGACAAAGGGAATAATTATTTTACTTTGGTTAAAACTGCCCGCTGATAACCACCTATTGGGAAAGTACTGACAGCAGGAATATCTTCTCCTTGATACTTTTGATCTCCGGTAATACTGACAGGCTCTGAGCTTCCAAAAATAATTTCAAAAATGATTTTATCTCCCCTCTTTTCATAAATGCTTAGAATTTGGCTGCCCATAACTTCATACCAGCAAAGCAATTTGTTGCCGTATAAATAAGATTCAAGAAGGATACTGTTTTTCTCATCAATTCGATATTGACCTTTATCGGTATCTATAAGCTCAAGCTCATAAGGACGACGTCCAGTTTCTTTGTCTTCACCATAGATGATTGCCCAGGTAAAGTTTGCGGAACTGTCCATCTGGGCAAGCTCCAATTCCATTGGTACATTCTGAACGACCTTATTGTCTTTAAATATTTTTAATGTTCCTTCCCAATCGCCTAACCAAGATTGCGGAAAAGGCAGACTGTCTGTCAGGGTGGCTTGCTCTGGTCTTGAAGGTAGATTAGTAGATTTTTTTTCATTTGACTCAGAACAAGCTGATAAAATGAAGCAAATCCAGCAAAAAATCGTAAAACGTTTCATAATCTTAGATTAAAATTCTTTTAAAGCATCCATATCTGGATTCGAAGTAGAGCGTTTCTTAGTTGTAGTATCGACAAAAGTCGATACGGAACTCAGCGAATAAAAAATAAAAACATGCGATACCCTTACCTATTGATGTTCGTATTTGTCCTTTGGACGCATCAGCTTTATGCACAGTCAGCATATTTTCAACAAGAAGTAAATGTCAAGCTCAATGTAACACTTAACGATGTAAATCATACACTGACCGGAGATATTGAAATGGAGTATGTAAATAATTCTCCTGATGCACTCGATGAGATTTACATGCACCTATGGGCTAATGCCTATAAAAATCGACAGTCTGCTTTTAATCAACAAAAGCTTCGGCAGGGAAGCACCCGTTTTTACTTTGCAAAAGAGGAGGACTTAGGAAATTTTTCTGAGCTTAATTTCAAAGTGGATAATTTGACTGTCGACTGGAATTATGATTCAGGTAATCCTGATATTGCTTTACTGAAATTGAATGAGCCGCTTCAACCAGGCGCCCGGATTAATATTACTACTCCGTTTCGCCTAAAGATTCCGGCGTCTTTTTCCCGATTGGGACATGTGGGACAATCTTACCAGATGACCCAATGGTACCCCAAGCCAGCAGTTTATGATAAGGATGGTTGGCATCCTATGCCTTATTTGGATATGGGAGAGTTTTATTCTGAGTTTGGAGATTATGAAGTTAATATTACGCTTCCTAAAAACTATGTCGTCGGAGCTACCGGAATGCTGCAAAATGAAGAAGAGTTCGAGTTTTTAGAGGAGCGCATTAAATATACCAATGAAGTATTGGAGTATGTTGATACCTTGCCTCCGACCAGTGTCTTCCCTGAGTCAGATTCCGGAACTAAGACCCTTCAGTTTTTAGCGGAGGATGTGCATGATTTTGCCTGGTTTGCAGATAAACGATTTTATGTTCAGAAAAGTCAGGTCACTTTAGCTTCTGGCCGGAAGGTAGACACTTGGGTAATGTTTACGAATCAGGAAGCGGATATGTGGAAAGATGCGATCAATTATGTTGATCGATCGGTAGCGTTTTATTCTGATAAGGTTGGAGAGTATCCTTATCCACAAGCTTCAGCAGTACAATCTGCATTGAGCGCAGGAGGCGGAATGGAGTATCCTATGATCACCGTAATCGGATTGATGGGAACCCCTCAGTCTCTGGATGGGGTGATCACGCATGAAGTGGGACACAATTGGTTTTATGGTATTCTTGCATTTAATGAGCGGGATCATGTTTGGATGGATGAAGGATTAAACTCCTACTATGATCATCGATACAACGATTTATATTATGAAACAGAAGGTATAGAAGTACTTCCGGAAGGCCTGATGAAAAGTAGTGATCTTACTCAATTAGAAACTGCATATCTTTTTCAGGCACGACGTAATAAAGATCAGGCACCCGCAACCCATTCGGATAAGTTTTTACCCATTAATTATTGGCTTGGCGGTTATGAAAAACCTGCGCAATTTTTTAAGATGACCGAAATGTATCTGGGGACCCCAGAGTTTGATCGGATCATGAAAAGCTTTTATAAGCAGTGGGCCTTCAAGCATCCACAACCAGAGGATTTACGACAGCATTTTGAATCCTCAACAGATAAAGACTTAGACTGGCTCTTTGATGGTATGATCAACTCCAATGGTAAGATTGATTATGCGATTAAAGGAATCCAAAAAGGGAGTAAGTTGAAGCTAAGTATTTCTAATGAAGGAGATATTCGCTCACCATTTCCTGTGTCAGGAGTCAAAAACGGAGAAGTGGTACACACACAATGGTACGAAGGATTTGAAGGAACCAAAGAGGTTGATTTTGTCGCGGGGGATTATGACTTAGTTGTGATTGATCAAGAACATCATACCCTGGATATTGACCGTCGAAATAATAATATCAAAACCTCTGGCCCTTTTAAAACAGTGGAACCATTTCGCTTGAAATTCCTAAGTGGGATTGAAAATTCGAAAAAAACAACACTTTATTGGCTGCCATTGCCAACCTATAATGCTTATGATGAATTAATGCTAGGAGCGGTGTTTTACAATACTTCATTGCCAGCGAATAAGTTTGAATTCTCCGTGGCTCCAATGTATGCTACCGGATCAAAAGATATTGTTGGCTTGGCTAATTTCAAGTACAATATCTTTCCGAAAAGTGAAAAATTAAATCGGGTCTCTTTTGATCTCGCCCTAAAACGATACAATTATAATTATATCGAGCGGGATGATTATCACCTAAATTATAATCGAATTAGCCCGGGTATTACACTTAAATTCGGGGGCAAGAATGCCTCTCCAATAAGGCAAACTTTAAGTGCGAGAGCAATCCTGATTTGGGATGAAGTTGCAGAACGGGATACTTCCGGAACTTACCTGGGGAATGAGTTGGAGGATTCCAAAATATTCCGCTTAACGTACCAATTACGTAATCGAAAAGCTCCTAATCCATATGCTTTACAAGTGCAATTGGAGCAACAAAATTATACTTCATTTACCGGAGATCAGAATTATTTGAAAGCATCGTTGACTTTCAAAAATGCTTTTACCTATAAACCTGGGCGGGCAATTTATATTCGATTATTTGCTGGTGCTTTTTTACAGAATTCTCGCCGAAATGCGGGGAACGTTTCAAACCGTGGAACACGTGGAACTTTTGCGCTTACTTCGCAAGGGTTTAATGATTATGCTTATGATCGGTTATATCTTGGTCGAAGCGAGCAAGACGGGCTTTGGTCGCAACAAATCAATATCCAGGATGGGGGTATGAAAAATGCTTTTGGAAGTGCTTACTCTATTGGACAAAGTAATAGTTTTATTTTCTCGTGTAATATCAAAGCGGATCTTCCTCGTCGATTACCACTGGGGCTACCGTTAAAACCCTACTTCGATTTTGGTTACTTTGATAATGCTACCCCCTTAGGTAATGATGCGGAGTTTAATGATCAGTTTTTGTGGAGTGGAGGACTTATGCTTGACTTTTTTGATGGTCGATTAGGGTTTTATTTCCCGCTACTTAACTCCAGTAATATGGATATTCCTTATGCCGATAAGGATAATTATTGGGGAAGAGTAACGTTTAATATTGATTTCAAAAGAATGAATCCCTGGGATATTGTTGATGGATTAGAATTCTAGGTGGTGGACTCTGCCAAATATTGCAGTTCAGAGCAATTTTCGCGAAGTAGAAATTTATTAGCTACGCGATGAATATCGTCTACGGTCAACTTGCGATAAAAGTCAACTTCCTGATTGATCAGGTCCGCATCCCCAAGTAGCTCGAAAAATGCAATATTGATCGCCTTATTAAGGATGCTTGCTTCGGAGAATACCAGGGTACTTTCGACCTTGTTTTTAAATTTTTGTAATTCTTGTTCGCTGATCCTTTGCGCTCTGAGTAGCTCGAGTTCCTGCCAAATGGCGGCTTCCGCCGCATCCAGGCTAACGCCTTCCGCTGGTCGACCTTCGATGATTAGCAATCCCGGTTCGATATTACCAGAGACATAAGCATCAATTTGAGAAAAGAGCTTTCTTTCTTTTAGGAGTTTTCGGTAAAGACGGGAAGACTTTCCGTTACAAAGAACATCCGAAAGAATGTCTACAGCATAATAATCCTTATCATCTCGACCGGGTATATGAAAGGCCATGTATAAAGCATCAAGCGGAACGTTCGTTCGATGCTTGATTTGATTAAATTGCACTTGAGGGGGTTCTGCTTGAAAGTTTCGTTGCGGAGGATTGCCTTTCGGAATATCACCAAACCACTTTTCAACCATTTCTTTTATCTCCGCTACTTTTACATTTCCGGCAATGACGAGTATAGCATTATTAGGACAGTAGAATTTTTCATAAAAGGCTTTTACATCCTTTAATTTTGCTTTTTGGATGTGAATGAGTTCTTTTCCAATCGTAGGCCAGCGATAAGGATGAACCTTATAAGCAAGGTCTGTTAATAAGTGCCATACATCGCCATATGGCTGATTTAGGCAAGTTTCCTTGAATTCTTCTACTACTACTTTTCGCTGGACTTTTAGATTTTTTTTGTTGACTTCCAGGTTTATCATTCGATCAGACTCCAGCCAAAGAATGGTTTCCAGATTTTCAATAGGAACGATGTCATAGTAATTAGTAATGTCACTATTGGTGAATGCATTATTCTCTCCTCCTGCTTCCTGAACTGGAATGTCAAAGTCCGGAGCATGTTTGGACCCACTAAACATCAAATGCTCGAATAAATGTGCAAAGCCGGTCTTGTCCGGTGCTTCATCTTTAGCTCCCACATTATAGAGTACGTTGACGGCGGCCATTGGAGTGCTATGGTCCTCGTGTACAATTACACGTAATCCGTTGTCAAGTATAAATCTGGAGAATTTGATCAAGTTAGTAGCTTTTGATAGATGAAAAGGTCTGCGAAATTACTGGTTTTGTGCTGGCTTTGCAAGCATTATTTTTTTGGAAGAGCGGATGCGTGAAAAAAATATTTTTCGGTGATTATGTAATCGTGGACTTTTTATCATCCATTGATAAACTATTCTTAACAAGTAGCTCAGGAGGAATTGCTTAATTGTCATTTCGATTGACTATTTACACAAAACATTGAAGTTATGAAAACGATTTACGCTCTTCTTATTTTTTTTATTGGTAGCCTGAATATTCAGGCTGCTGAGGATCCTAAGGATGTGAAATCTTCGATAAAAGAGGTAACGGTATTTGCGAAGGGAGCGCAAGTGAACCGTAATGCCAAGGCCAGAATTCCTGCAGGGAATTCGTTGATTCTTTTCAGCGGCATCGCTCCGGGAATAGATAAAAATAGTATCCAGGTAAAAGCTGAAGGAGACTTCGTAGTGCTGTCGGTGACGCATCGGCTTAATCATTTTGAGAGCCCTTTAGAGACGAGTAAAATTAGTCAATTAATCAATCAGAGAGATACCTTACAGGTTAAAATTGATGATGAAAACATGCTGATGCAAGTGCTCGGCGAGGAAGAATCGCTTATCCTGACTAATAAGAATTTATCTGGAAAGGAAAAAGGAGTAGATATTGATCAATTGAAAGAAACAGCTGCTTTCTATCGCTCTCGGTTGAAATCAATCCGCCTGGAAAAACTTCGCCTCGCTAGAAAATTAAAAGGGCTACGGATAGACTTGGGAAAGCTAAATAATCAACTCGCTGAGCTTAATGTCACTGAGAAAAAGATAACCAGTGAAATCTTGGTTGCCATCAATTCTGAACGATCTACCCAAGGGGATTTTACGATTAGTTATCTGGTGCCAAACGCGGGATGGACACCCCACTATGATTTTAGAGTAAAGGACATTAATAATCCTGTACAGCTAGCCTATAAGGCTAAAGTTTATCAAAACTCCGGTGAATCCTGGGAGAAAGTTAACTTGACTTTGTCAACGGGAGATCCGTCTTTGACAGGACAGAAACCAACCTTAAACCCCTGGCGTCTTGATTTTTACAACCCGTATGCTTACCAAAAGAACCAGTACTCTAATGATCAGTCTCTTGGTAATTATAACCCAAATGTCCGACGAGTAAATGGTGTGATTACAGATGGGGAAACTGGTGAGGCACTAATTGGGGCTAGTGTTTTTATTAAAGAAACGGGCACTGGGACGGTAACTGATTTTGATGGACGTTATGCTTTAGATGTTCCGGCTTACGGCAAAACACTAGTTATTTCTTATACTGGATATTCAAATACAGAGGTGGCGATCAGTCAAAGTAATATGAGCTTATCCTTGCAGGGAGGAGTATTGCTAGAGTCTGTTGTGGTAACAGGGTATGCTGGTCAATCCAAATTGAAAAGCCTTTTTAAGAAAAAAGATAGAAAGCAGAGTCGCGAAGAGATTATTTCGAAAGCGATCCCTATTGAAGAGGTTGAAAAAGCTACTAGTGTATCATTCAAGATTGAGTTGCCATATGATATTCCGACTGATGGAAAACCCTATGATGTAAGTATTAAGCAGCATGAGCTTGAAGCATATTATGAATATTACTGTGCACCTAAGTTGGATGAGGATGCATTCCTTACGGCTTTGGTGACGGGATGGGAAGAATATAATTTGTTAAGTGGTCAAGCGAGTTTATTCTTTGAAGGGACTTACCTCGGGAAGTCTTACCTCGATGTACAAAGTGTAAACGATACTTTAGAACTTTCATTAGGTAGGGACAAAAATATTGTTGTAAAACGAACCCGGAAAAAACAGCAAACGAAAAAGAAATTTCTTAGTGGTAAACGGGTAGATACCCGTTCCTGGGACATCGAAGTACGAAATAAGAAAAAAGCGAATATCAATATTGTTATTGAAGATCAAATTCCTATTGCAATCAATAACGAAATAGAAATCGAACATTCTTTTGATAGGGCAGCATTCGATAAGGATTCCGGTATCCTGACCTGGAAGTTTACGCTACCTACGCAGCAGACGAAGAAATTGGATTTTAAGTATACGGTTAAATACCCTAAGAAAGAACAGGTGCGGTTGGAGTAAGGAGGTATTGAGTGGGA
>JAHDHW010000002.1:34904-79911 GCA_020631105.1 Saprospiraceae bacterium
GATAGTGAGATAGTTGGTGAGTGGGTAAAAGAGTTAATGGGTTAATAGACGGGTGAGCTGGTAATGTGCTGGCTTGCTCGTTTATTTAGATAATTGATTTTAGGGCTAAACTTTTAGATTATAAAGTAGTCTAAAGGTTGTATTAAGAATTTTCTTAATTTTGCATTCTCTATCACCCTGATAAATAATTTACTGTGAAACGTATCATTCTTATCCTTTTTGTTGTGCTGCCATTCTTGCTAAGTAGTTGTGGAGGCTCGAAAAAAACTGTTGGTTCTAAAAAAGCTCCTAATTCAAATGGGATTTTCACATCCTCCCAAACTTTGACGAGTATTCTCGAAGAAGCTCAGGAAGAAGGGAAAATCGTATTCGTTGATATGTATACAACATGGTGTGCCCCTTGTAAGGTGATGGATGAAGAAGTGTACACGCATCAAAGTGTGCATGATTTATTTAAGGATAAAGTAATTAGCTATAAAGTAGATGCAGAAAAAGCAAATGGACCTGATTTAGCCTTGATTTATAATGTTCAGGTATATCCAACTTTACTTTTTTTGGATGATAAAGGGCGAGAGATTGTAAGAAGTGACGGCGCTTTAAGTACTACGGGCTTTTTGGATTTAGCACGCTTAGCTTTAGATCAGCAAAATTTTTAATTTTCTTCATCTTCTTTAGCGGCCTGCTTCATGAAGTACGCTAATACTTTAGAGGTGGCAGATTTGCCGACCTCTGCTTCTATTTCTTTGGCGGTAGCTTTTTTTAGTTGTTTTACGGACTTAAATTTTCTCAGCAGCTTTTCTGCAGTTTTTTCTCCTATACCAGTGATATTAGTGATCTCCGATCCAGTAAAATCTTTGGATCGCAAATCGCGGTGAAAATTAATTGCAAAGCGGTGGGCTTCGTTCCTTGCTTGCTGGATGAGTTTTAAGGATTCAGATTTTTTATTGATATACAAAGGAATCGGATCATCCGGGAAAAATATTTCCTCCAGTTTTTTTGCAATTCCAATAATCGTCACTTTATCCCGGATACCAAGTAAGTCAAGACTTTTAACAGCAGAGCTTAATTGTCCTTTTCCACCATCGATAATAATTAACTGCGGTAATGAGTCCCCTTCGGAAAGTATGCGTCGGTAACGGCGATGTACAACCTCTTCCATCGAAGCAAAATCATCCGGTCCTTCGACCGTTTTGATTTTAAAATGACGGTAATCTTTCTTTGCGGGTTTCGCATTTTTGAAAACAACACAAGACGCTACAGGATTGCTACCTTGGATATTAGAGTTATCAAAACACTCAATATGTAAAGGTACTTCGCTCATGTTTAAATCCGACTGAAGTGTTTTTAGAATACGTTCAGTAGAAGTTTGTTTAGTAGCACGGGTAGCCTCTTCTTTCTTTTTTTGAAGGAGATAGTATTTGACGTTTTTCTCGGAGAGTTCTAAAAGTTTCTTTTTGTCTCCGCGTTGCGGAATAGTCAATAGTAAATCCTCTTCCGGAAGTTGAACTTCAGCAGCACATACAATTTCTTTTGCGATACTATTGAAGCGTTCACGAATCTCCGGGATTACATATTCAAGGATTTCTTTTTCTTCGTTATCCAGATTTTTGATTAACTCTTGTGTATAGGTATTGATGACTGCGCCATTAATTACTTTGAGGTAATTGACATAGGCTGTTTTTTCGTCGGATGCGATTGCAAAAACATCCAGATCTCTGATTGTTGTACTTACTACGGTTGATTTGCTTTGATAATTCTCGAACACTGAGAGTTTATCTTTAGTTTGCTGTGCTTTTTCAAATTTTAAATCCATAGCAAACTGCTCCATTTCTTCTTTTAGGTGTCGTTTTACCTCTGCGAAATTTCCGCGAAGAATATTTTTTATTTGCTGAATTTTCTTGTTGTAACTTTCCTCTGATTCCAATCCTTCGCAAGGGCCTTCACAATTTTTGATATGGTATTCCAGACAAACTTTGAACTTCCCTTTTTCGATATTATCCTGAGAGAGGTGATAGTTACAGGTCCGAAGGGGGAATAGATTTTTGATGAGCTCAAGGATAATCTTGATCTGACCTCTGCTCATATAAGGCCCGTAGTATATCGAACCGTCTCGGATTACCTTTCTGGTGATAAAGACTCTTGGAAAGCGCTCTTTTTTAATACAGATGTACGAGTAGCTTTTATCATCCTTTAGCAGTACGTTATAACGAGGTTGGAATTTTTTGATCAGGGTGTTTTCGAGCAGCAGGGCATCCGTTTCGGTTTCGACGATAGTATATTCGAAATGGTGTGCATTTCGAACCATTGTTTTCGTCTTTGCAGCCTGATGTTTTTTACTACCGAAATAGGAAGCTAGACGATTTTTTAGATTTTTAGCTTTGCCTACATAAATAATAGTACCCTCGGGATCTATAAATTTATAGATTCCTGGTTGCTTTGGGAGCGTAGAGGATATTTCTTTATAGTCGGCAGTAGTCATCTAATAGTTAGTTGAGTAAAGCTTTTGCATTCCGATCACGAACAGCTTTTACCTCTTATTCAAACAATTCCTGCTGTGATTGGTTGTCCACATCAAATTCAATAGAATCACCAGCTTTTAGTTTGTCCGGTTTGTCAGTAGTGGATTTTAGTTCTTTAATGCCGGTGATTCTCTGGTCACTTAGCTTATTACCCATAGATTTCCAGCCTTTAACGTCAATAAAGTCTTTCAGGTCTAATTCCCAATCTACTTTTTCTTTTTTATCCTTAGTGGTATACCGTATTTTTGGATCAGGGTCAGTTGATGCATATAGTAATTTGGAACTCTTATGCTCTGTCAGGAATGGAAACTTCTGATTGTTAGTAGAGGTTTCTACCTGAAATCTTTTGACCACGGTCCATTTTTTAGCACCTTCAAAATATACTGCGGTAATAACGGTCTCTGGAGTGAGCTTACTAATCGAGAACATTTCCTTCGGTTCAAATTTGCGTACCATTTCCATGTCCATATCCGCTACTTCATAGCTGCCATCTTTATAGACAATCAGTAGATTGTCACCCGTATCAAATTCTCCAAGGTATATTCCTCGTTCCTCTGTGTTTAGACGGCCACTAACTTCATCCATCCAGAATTTGATAGCCCCTAAGGTAGATTTACCAACCTCTTTTTGAGTGACTTTTCTAATCGGGTATTTGGTGACAAGATTACCTTGTGATGCTCTCCCTTTGATTGTGAGCCAGTCAAAGTCAAAATCAAAAAGCTTTTTGTGCGCCTTACAGCCCTGACTTAATTGGATAGATACAATTTCAGATTCGCCATTCGGATTAGCAGTGAAGTAATGAACTTTAGAATTTGGATTACCCTTGGTAAGGTGATAAGCTTTATCTCTGGTAATGGATTTTACGTTGAAACGTTTAGCCATAGATTTACCAGACTTACTATCTACATAAATCATATTGTAGGTGGTCCGATCGTCTCCTTTTTTCCAGACAGATACGTGAATGATATCTTTACCAATAAAGACCTTGTCAGCCATCCTAACCACTTTGAATGTTCCGTCTTTACAGAAGACAATAATGTCATCTATGTCAGAACAATCCATAACGAATTCTTCTTTTTTCAATCCAGAGCCAATAAATCCAGCTTTACGATCGACATATAATTTTGAATTGTTTTGTACTACTTGGCGCACTTCGATATTATCAAAGACTTCAATTTTTGTGCGTCGCTCTTTCCCTTTACCATATTTATCCAACAACTGTTGGTAATAGTCAATGGTAAAAGTCGTAAGATTATTAAGGTAGTGGATAGTTTGCTTTAGCTCTTCTTCTAATTTAGCAATTAACTCATCAGCCTTGAAAGAATTGTATTTAGAGATCCGTTTGATCTTAATCTCTGTCAGACGAACAATGTCATCTTCCGTAACATCGCGGTAAAGGCGGATCCGTTTGTCTGTTTTTTTAGGTTTCTCACTAGGAGAGACAACGTATTTTTTTAATTCGCGGTCTATGGTCTCGATTACGGCTTCCCAGGTTTCGCATTCTTCAATCTCGCGATAGATTCTGTTCTGAATAAAGATTTTCTCGAGGCTCGCGAAGTGAAGTTTTTCTTCCAGCTCTTTTTTCTTGATCTCCAGCTCCAGCTTAAGTAATGCTTTTGTGTTCTCTGTACAAACCTTTAGTAATTCACTGACCTTCATAAAGTGAGGCTTGTCGTCAATGATTACACAAGCATTAGGAGAGATAGATACCTCACAGTTTGTAAAAGCGTAAAGCGCATCAATTGTAACATCAGGAGAAACACCCGTAGCAAGGTCTACCAGAATTTCAACATGTTGTGCAGTGTTATCAACTACTTTTTTGATTTTGATTTTACCCTTTTCATTTGCTTTTAAGATGCTGTCAATAAGCGAAGTCGTTGTTACTCCGTAAGGCAGCTCTTTGATCGCAATGGTATTTTTGTCGATCTTTTCGATCTTTGCACGAACTCGAACTTTCCCCCCTCTTTTGCCAGAGTTATAATCCGAAACATCAATCGAACCGCCAGTTTGAAAATCTGGGAAAATCTGGACGTATTTATCCTCCAGGATTTTAATAGAGGCCTTGATTAATTCAATGAAATTATGAGGAAGTATTTTCGTAGATAGACCAACTGCAATACCATCAGCCCCCTGAGCGAGTAAAAGCGGAAACTTCATTGGGAGGTTGATAGGCTCTTTCTTCCGGCCATCATAAGATATCTGCCATTCAGTAGTCTGTGCATTAAAAGCAACTTCAAGCGCAAACTTGGTTAGTCTTGCTTCAATGTACCTGGGGGCCGCCGCACGATCTCCGGTACGAGAGTCTCCCCAGTTACCCTGACAGTCAATCAATAAATCCTTCTGACCAAGATTAACCAAAGCGTCACCAATTGCCGCATCCCCATGCGGGTGATACTGCATTGTGTTACCAATGATATTGGCTACTTTGTGATAGCGTCCATCATCCTTTTCTTTCAAAGCATGAAGGATTCTTCTTTGAACAGGTTTTAGGCCGTCCTCAATAGAGGGGACAGCACGTTCCAGAATTACGTACGAGGCGTAATCCAGAAAATATTCTTTATACATTCCAGAAAGGGAAATCACATTATCATCTTGCCCGTTTTCCGGCACATATCCATTTTTACCTTTGCTCATATTCTTCTAAAATTTAGGAGAGTAGTGTTTCATATAAATAGCTGATGGATTTAGCAATAGTTTTTACCATCAACTACTTGAACGCGAAAATACTGATTTTGCTACATTTTAAGGGTGTAAAGGTAGCAAAAAACTAATAAAATATAAACAAATTGTTGATTTTTACTCTTGTTTTTGTTTTGTAATTCTTTGATGAGTCGTAACTGATGACGATCAGCTACTTTTCCTCTGATCAATGGGAGAAAAAGGGCTTAAGAGTTAGGAGGCGAAAAACTGATAGACGATTGTAGGATACAAAAGCCCAAGTGAATGAACGTTAGAATTTAGAGACAATATCCGAACAAGTGTAGTAAGTAGTATAATAGAGTATTTACAGCTCTACTTATTGATTTGTCCCTATTCCCTTAAGTTTTAGATTCAGGCTATAATGTACTCATTCAAAACTTAGGCTTTTGAAGAACTATTCCTTTGATGCTAGCCAGGACCAATCGGACCTAGCTCAACGCCTTCAGAGTATGCCATTTTTATACCTCTCTGGTAGAATGCATCTTTGATTTTACTATTGATTTCAAAAGTGGCGTCCCAGTAATCATCAGGTGTAATAAAAGGGCGAATGCTGATGATAACATTATGACTATCATAGGATTCAATACCAATGATGGGCTCCGGGTCTTTGAGTACAAAAGGAATATCAGAAAGTGCCTCGGAGATAGCTGCTTTTACTTTAGTGAAGCTTTCTTCATAAGGCATAGAGATGTTTAACTCTAAGCGGATGTGCCCATTGGTAGAATAATTGGTAATAACACCGTCTACTACTTGACCATTAGGGATAATATGAGTTTTGTTGCCAGGTGTAACAATAGTGGTGTTGAAGATTTGTATACCCTCTACTCGACCAAACTTTTCACTGATCTCTACCCAGTCACTTACTTTGTAGGGTTTGAATACCATAATCATGATACCTGCAGCAAAATTTCCCAGACTGCCTTGTAATGCCATTCCGACAGCAAATGCCATCGCAGCTATGATTCCAACAAGTGAAGTCATTTCAAAGCCTATGATCTGAGCAGCAATTAAAAGCACCACAATTTTCAGGGCCATACTGACCAAAGAAGACAGAAAAGAAACTACTTCGGGGGCCATTTTAGCTTTCTCAAGGGAGAAATTAAAAACCTTGCTAATCTTTTTTACCAGCCAAAACCCGATCAATAAAATGATTATTGCCAGGGCCAGCTTGGGTACAAAACCTGCAGCCCAGTCGATAAACTGATCCGTTAATTCACCAACTTTGTCCAGATCCATAGTGTTATCAGTCGTTATTTGTTCTTGTTCTTCCATGTTTTTCGTCTTTAGAAAGGCGAAAATAAAACCTTTGTGGCAGAAAGTTGAGTGTTATGATAAGGGAATGTCACCAAAAACAAGCTAATTGGTCACCTGCGGCAGCATTTGTCATTGCATTGTCGTTACTTTTTTAACAAAGCGTTAAACTAGGGTGTTAGCGACCACCTTTGTTGGAAAAAACGGTTAATTGAGCTAACTTTAAAATTCACAGTTCATGGATATCGCTTTGAATTTACATCACCAAGAGAAAGATTACATACTCGCCTGCATCAACAAGGAACGTTGGGCGCAGAAAAAGCTGTATGAAGAGCACTACAGCAAGATGATGTCAGTATGCCTGCGGTATAGTAATAACAAGGATGATGCACTCGATATCATGCATGACGGATTTATCAAGGTCTATAATAATATTTCCAAATATCAACCTGGTACTTCTTTATCTGCATGGATTCACAGAATCATGGTCAATACTTCTATTGATTTTTATCGAAAAGCTATCCGACGGCGAACAGAAGATATTGATGAGGCTTACGGATTGAGTAGTGGTGGAGCGGATGCGATTAGCCAGTGCAGCGAAAAAGAAATATTGAAGGCGGTTCAAACGCTTTCCCCTGCTTATAGAGCGGTATTTAATTTGTATGTAATTGAGGGGTACTCTCATCGAGAAATTGCCGAACAACTAGATATAACCGAAAGTACATCACGATCGAACTTAGTAAAAGCTAGAACAAAGCTCAAAGCTTTTTTAGCGAAAAACTACATTGGACATGGAGAATAACTTCGACCGGCTTATAAAACAAAAGCTGGAAAATCTGGAAGTGGAATATAATCCTTCGGACTGGGACCGAATGGAGGAAAAAATCGTGGAGCAATCTGAATTGAATCCGGCTATAGAAGACGTGTATTTGGACGGGATGGTTTACGACACACTTAATGATGTTAATGTACAGTACAATCCGGCGCATTGGGAAATGATGAAAAATCGCCTGGAAGATCCATATGCGATTCGCCGCCGTTTGATGAAATACAAAGTATTGGAGGTTGCTTTAGTGGCATTATTGCTTATAACTATTGGTCGATTGGTACCTTTTGATAAATCAAAATCGAATACATCATCCGAGACTACTGCTCAGATTGCTGACGCAAAGCATACCTTAAACTCAGATAGTAATACTGCTAAAATTGCTGCACAAGAGAATAATTCTACGGAAGGTCAATCGGTAACTGGAGACCAGGTTACTCTTTCAGCGCAGCAAAATCCACCGACTATTGCGATAGCTGAAAATAATGAACCGGAACAGGCCCTTTCGAACGAAGGTTTACAAGACGTTGAGCTCAGCGAATATTTAAAAAATAATACCTCTGAGAACAATAATAATGAGCTTGTTCTTACAGAAGATAAAGCAGCAAATATTAATGAGATACTTGCTGAATCAGTCCTTTCTGAAGCGGCGAATGAAGAGGTAGCCGAACAAGCCTATAATTTTGGACCAGTCGTAGCAATGGACGCTTTGGAACTGAAAGAAGCGGGGCCTTTAATGCTGCCACAAGAAGAAAATTTGGATGGGAGAAGGGTGCTGAATGATTTGCCAAAGACTATTAACGTACGTATCGGTATGGTACTTGGTCCTGATGCAAACTATGTTACTACGCCTTCTAATCAATCAAAAGACCTGGATGTATTTAACCAGTATGCGCTTGGGTATAGCGGAGGATTCACGCTCGGCTTTAATTATGGCCGATGGGAGATTGAGACTGGTGCCCTTTATTCTGCGGTAAGTTATGACTCCAGAAATATTTACGAAATCAAAGGAAGTTTTGCAGATGGAGGGTACGTACAGCAAGGATTGGAAGGTGCGCAACTGGATATCGTTAGGGTTCCTTTAAATATCAAATATAACTTCGCCGATCATAGCAAATGGAATGTTTATGCTTACTCTGGGGTAAGCGCAAACGCTGCCGTTGAAACCTTCTATAAGATCACTACCACTGATCTTGGTCTGTCTGACGCTTCTCGTAATTTTGCAGGCCGAACGCCTTCTCCACCAGATATTGAGCCTCAAAAGGCGGAAGAAAATTTTGATGGAGTCTTTGAAGGAGGCTTATTATCTAAAAACCTATTCTACACAGCTAATCTAGGGCTCGGAGTTGAGCGCTATTTTACACCTAGAATGAGCGTCTTTCTACAACCTAACTTTCAGTACCAATTCTCCAAAGGGCTAGGGCCGCAAAGTGATAGAATCAATTCTGTTTCTTTATTAATGGGAGCGAAGGTAACCTTGAAAAAACGTAAAAAGTAAATCAATACCTGTTGACTAGTTGTTTTTCTTGTATAGAGGACGGCTAATTTTACAATCTAAGAAATTTCCTATTTCTCTTAAAAATTGTAACTTGTTCTATGACACAAGTTCGTGTTTGCTTACACTGATATATGGTAAGTAAATGCTCGAGCGTCGCTCATTATTTAAGTAAATACTTTTGGTAAGTAAGAATATGGAAGAATTAAGAGGGATCGTTTATGTCAGTAGCGCCACGGTTGATTTTAGCATGGAAGAACTTCAGGAGCTAGCAGATAAAGCTGCTGCTGCCAATAAAAAATTAGGTGTCACTGGTTATTTGTATTTCGAAGACAAATCCTTTTTTCAATATATTGAAGGGCCTAAAGATGTTGTCCAATCTTTAATGAACCATATCTCAAAAGATACACGCCATAAAGTCGTCAATGTAATAACTTCAGATAGTCTTCCTGACCGTTATTTTCCATCCTGGAATATGCGCCACCTCACTAAACCCGCACTTGTAAAAGTCAAAATGGAAAATGTCATTATTGAGTATATCGACTCTCTTTCTAAAATGGGCTTGCAGAAAATAGAAGGAAGTAAGATCAATATCTGGAATATGATTAATAAGCTTTCCAAAATGCAGTTACAACTGAGCGGGATTTATCAGTAATAGAATTTCTCCTTTTTATGTTATTGTATGCGGTTCGATACTACCCAGGTAGTGCTCAATAAAACATGCTTAAAATTCTTTATTTGTTATTGAGAATGTTAAATTTAAGCTTAACTCTCCGTTCTCTAAAGCTAACTGAAGAAAATCTACTTCAGTAGGATCGGATTTTGTAACCCTAACTGATCAACTATGACAAAAGATTTTAGTCTTGTTGGTATAGGCGCTTCTGCTGGTGGACTTAAAGCCATTACAGAGTTCTTTAGCCATATGCCTAGTGATACCGGACTTGCATTTGTGGTTATCCAACACCTGTCTCCGGATTTTAAAAGCTTAATGGATGAGCTTTTAGCCAAGCATACTACGATGCCTATCAAGGTGATTGATGGGGATACAGAGGTACAAGAAAACTCTATCTACCTTATTTCATCAACGTCGAATATCATAATCAAGGATGGTATTATTAATAATGTCGACCGAAAAGCAGCCTCGGTGCTGAACTTACCAATTGACATATTCTTCCATTCTCTGGGAGAAGATTTAAAAGAAAAATCAATAGGGGTTATTCTATCCGGAACAGGTACGGATGGCTCTCGAGGGATTCGTTCTATCAAAGAAGAGGGAGGTTTAATTTTTGTGCAAAACCCTGAAACTGCTCAGTTTGACGGAATGCCAAAAGCGGCAGTAGCTACTAATCTGGTTGATGAGATTTTAAGTCCGATGGATATTGCAACTAAGATTGCCGGGATTACCAAGAAAACAGATAATGGTAAAAAGGTATTACTGGATGTAAAAGATTTGACGGATAGAGAGATATTTAACCGGATTCTTGAACTAATCGAAAAGGCATCTAATATCAATTTTATGGATTATCGTCAGAATACGTTAATCCGTCGCCTAGAAAAAAGGATGTATCTAAATCAGTCAAAAAACATTAATGAATATTATCATGTATTGACTAAGCAACCTAATGAGGTGCGACTATTATTTAATGAATTCCTAATTGGTGTTACGCGCTTTTTTAGAGATAAAGAAGCTTTTGAAGTGGTGAACAAAAAGGTTATTCCTGAAATACTTAAAGGGAAATATAAAAATGATAGTGTTAGGATTTGGTGTGTTGGTTGTTCGAGTGGTGAGGAAGCTTATAGTACAGCAATTTTGTTTTCTGAGCATTTAGAGAACAGCCAGTCCAGAGCAAATTATAAAATATTTGCAACGGATGTTGATCGTCGGGCAGTTAGAAAAGCCAGTACTGGGGTTTATCCACAAGGCATTTTGGCAGATGTTGGTAATGATTACATAGAACGTTACTTTATTCAGACAAGTAACGGATACAAGATCAAAAAGAAGATAAGGGATAATCTGGTCTTTACGGTACACGACGCCTTAAAGGATCCTCCTTTTATTAATATTGATCTATTGATCTGTCGTAATATGATGATCTACTTGAATCCGGATGTCCAGAAGAAAATGCTTATGAATTTCCGGTTCGCATTAAATCATAATTCTTATATGTTTTTGGGGCCCAGCGAATCCATTACGCCAGTTAAAAATGCATTTAAACCTATCAATGCTCGCTGGAATATTTTTCAACATATTTCAAGGGAAAAATTAGTACCAATATCAAAACCCCGGCAAATAGAAATTCCTTTATTACAAACCGGGAAGCCGAGTATTAAATATTTGCATCGAGAGAAAGAGCAGGAGGAATATGTTAAGATCCATAATGTTACGGAGGACTTTATTGCACAGGCTATTTCTCAACGTTATGGCCCAAGATCCCTGTTTGTAAATGAGAAGTTAGACATAATATACATCAACGGAGATTTTAAGGATATTCTTCAAATCCCTAATACTTTTACAGACCTTAACCTATTGTCAAGACTTAAAAGTGAAGAGCATATTTTGTTTAGAAACGGAGTAAGGTATGCACTTAACGAAAGAGAAAACAGGGTGTACGAAAGCGTACATTTTGAACGTGGAGAAAATGTAATTGAAGCGGATATACAATTTTCTGTCTTTGAAAGTCATGAATTGGATAGACCACTTATTTGGATTGCATTTGATGTTACAGATAAAGTATCGACAGTTGAAGCAGGAGAGAAAAAGCGAGTTATAAACTTTGCAGATTATAAAAACGAAAGATTAGGGGCCTTAGAGTATGAACTTAGCCAGATTAAGAAAGAAAAACAATATTTAGTCGAACAACTAGAAGCAGCAAATGAGGAATTACAATCTTCGAATGAAGAGCTTTTAGCAGCGAATGAAGAATTGCAGAGTACAAATGAAGAGTTGCAATCTGTTAATGAGGAATTGTATACTGTTAATACTGAACTACAGAGTAAAATCAACGAGTTGATAATATCTAATAATGATATTACTAATCTCCTGACAAGCACTAATATTGGAATTATCTTCTTGGATAAGAACCTATATATTCGAAAATTTACACCTGCGCTCAAAGAGCAATTTGATCTTGAAGAGTCAGACATTGGCCGGCCAATATCCAATTTTACAAATAGCTTTTCACTTGATGTCGGTAAAGAAATAAAAACTATAATCAATGGAGCAGATTATATCGAAAAAGAGGTAGATGATCAAAATGGTAATTCCTTCTTAATGCGGGTGCTACCTTACTGGACGAATGAAAAGAAAAAAGACGGAGTAGTTATTTCATTTGTAAACTTAAATGAACTTAAAGAGACTCGCCGAGCAGTTGATGAAAATGCTAGTAAGTATAAGGCTATTTATAATAACGTAAATGATATTATTGCAACCTTGGATATCGACGGAGTAGTTACAAGTGTAAATAGTGGATTTGAAAGTGGATTTGAAACGAACGAAATGATTGGTCATAAGTTTTCCAGCATAGTCGGTTCAGGAAATGATATAAAGTTTGAAGCACTCCAGAAGCTATTAGAAACTAAAAAGTCCACTACGTATGAATTCTCTCACAAAACGTTAAGTGGTGAGTCCAAATGGTATAATGGCGTCCTCGTTCCTATTTTGAGTGGGCATGAAGTAGAGTCTGTTATCCTTATTGCTCATGATGTTTCTAATTACAAGTTAGATGTAAATAAGTTGAAGGATAAAAGTGAAGATTTAGAGAAAAGACTTTACCTCCGAAATCAAGAACTGGAACATACTAACCTGGAATTGCAAGAAGCCAATTCTTACCTGGATAGCTTTGTCCATGGAGCAGCTCACGATTTGAGGGCACCCTTGGCTCAAATGAAAGGGATGATGAATTTACTGCCAAAGATTGAAAGTTATGAGCAAAAGGATAAAGTACTAAACCAGTTTCAGAAGGGGGTTGAACATATGGATAATACCCTGAGCGGCTTGATTGAACTCGTGGAGTTTCAAAAGAATACCGCTGAGATGATTAGTGATGTAAATTTAGTCGGCATTTTTGAAAAGGTGCTTGAACAGTTAAATGACGAAATCAAAGAAACAGGAGCGAATATTACGACTGATTTTCAATTTAAAGGAGCGATTAAATACATTCCTGCGTATGTGCAGAGTATTTTTTATAACCTGTTGACTAATGCCTTAAAGTATAGAAAGGTTGATGAAGTATTAGATATTAATGTATCCATTAAAAAAGAGGAAGAGTATTATATTATTGAGGTCAGAGATAATGGAATTGGAATGGATTTGAACAAATATGGACATTTGCTCTTTAAGCCTTTTAAGAGGCTAACAGTAGAACGGTCAGGTATGGGGATTGGCCTAAGCATTATTAATAGCGCAATAAAAAAAGCCGGCGGTCGAATTGAAGTAGCGAGCCAATTGACTAAAGGAACTACTTTTACAGTTTATTTATCAGAAATGAACACTGTGCTTAATGAAGATCATATTTAAATGCCAGTAAAACAAAGAATTCTGATTATCGATGATTCAGATATTGATAATGATTATCTGGAACTATTAATTTCAATTGAATCAATAGACGTTGATTACACTATTAAGTCAAACGGTGTACTAGGTATCGAATATTTAAAAGATTGTCCTGATAATCTTTTCCCTGATATTATACTGGTTGATATTAATATGCCTTTAATGAACGGCTTTGAATTTGCCCATGAATATGAAAAATTATTTTACGATCGATTCCCTGATAGTAAAATATTTATAATGAGCTCAAGCAGGCGATTGTCAGAGATCGAAGAGGCGAAAAAGTTAAAAGTAGTAGCTGATTTTATTGAAAAACCGATCACTAAAATACAGTTTAGCGAGATAAATAATAAAAAATAAATATATATTTTACATATTTGAATAAAAATACATATATTGTAATTCAATAAGCTTTCAGATAACCTATGAAGGCTTTTTAAGCCCCCTCTCATTTTTAAAAATATAGTAGTACGTCTTTACTACTATAAGTTTTACTACGTTCAAGTTTTTAATAGTCTGAGAATTGATTTGGCGCAAGCCATCTAGTCTTCGATATGAAACATTATTACTCCTTAAAGCTTACAGTTATGGAAAAGAAATTACAATACACAAAATTTAGGAACCAAACACTCCCCTCAAGAGAAGAATCCCAAGAAGTAGCAAATTCACTTAATACCACTATTCATAGTGCAATGCATGATTTACGTTCGCCACTAAATGTAATCAAACCCTATGTTGATTTTTTAAAACGTGTGGACGATAGCGAACGACAAGAAAGAATTCTCAATCGTATGAAATCAGCGGTAGAGAAAATGGAGTTAGTAATTAGTAAGTTTACTAAGTACTCTGATTTGTTATGTGAGAGAATGCCTGAAGCGGAAAGTATAAATTTCACAGAAATTTATACAGAAGTGAAAAATGAAATCTCACAACAATACCCGGATGTCAATTGCCAATTAGAGTTGTCAAATGATCTAGGAAGATATCTCTTTTTATATCCACCTAAGTATTTGAGAATGATCCTGAAGATCCTTTTGGATAATGCCTTTAAATACCGAAGTGAAGAAAGAGATTTAAGAGTGAAAGTTAGTGTCGGAATGGTCAATGAAGACCTTTTGCTGGAATTAGAGGATAATGGTGCTGGATTTCCAAGTTATTTTTCTTTTGAAGAGGCTTTCATTCCCTTTGCTAAAAATGCTAATCCATACAGAGGAACCGGCCTTGGTTTAGCTTCTTTAAAATATATGGTCGAAAAGAATAAAGGAGAAATATATGGAAATAGCTCAGAGGATGGAACAGCTTTTATTCTTAAGCTTAAACCTTATTCACTATTGAATGGTATTAATTCTTCTAAAACCAAAGAGACCCTTAAAGGAGTTGGCATTAAAGATTTAAACAATGTTGCCAGAGTTTCTTAAGGAAAAGATTAAAAATTCACGTTCGTGCAAAATCCTATTTATTAAATTAAGTAGGATTTTTTTTTATATTTTCATAGCTGAAAAGTGGAAAGATTTTTGGTTATATATATAAAACAATATATAAATTATAGTGTTTTATAGTCAGATTTTTTTCAACACAAAAGCTAGCATTATAATGAATTCTAACTCAGTTCTACAAGTATCAAAGGAGGAGTCTACAGCATTATCAGTTCACCATTTAGCTTCCGTTAATGCTAGAATTTCACTGGCAAAGTGTTCCCGAGGAGATTTGTTTTTTAGTTATCGATTGATTGAAGATGCAACTTCAAGGATTGAAAAAAGTCAATTAGCCCTAGAACGTTCTACAGATATGAAACAGACTATTTCAAATGTTTCCTTTTTTTAGCTAACTGTTCTTCTAGCAGCGTATCCAATTTCTCATCTATCAAAAGGTGTCCTTCATCAATTAAATAGGTCTCTATATTTTTGAGCCCCTCACTGATTATTTTTCCAGACTCGGGAGGGATAACTTCATCACGTGTTCCAAAATACAATGAAACCGGAACGGAACTATTAGCTAATAAGGCTTTAACTTTCTTCGAATTGAAACTAAAATTTCTAAGCGAATACCAAGTGTTAAATATCCTATCTCTCTTCTCTTTGGTACTGATGTGGTAGTAAGCGAAATCATGTATAAATTTGCTGATCAATCCCCATCGATAACACTTTTTTATTAACCATATCATCCAATTTGGATTATTCAACAACCAATGCATCATATGGCGTAATGACATTGGCATCATGTTGAAGTTAAACATCCACTTTGTAGCTAATCCATCAGGAGCAATTAAATAAATTTTGTCAATCGTATGAATCCAGTCAAACAAAAGCTTCTGAACCAGGCGCCCCCCCATGCTGTATCCCATTAAACTAATCCGTTCTTTTCCTTCCTTTTGACAAATTATGCGTAGGATATTACTCAGGTCTTTTTTATTAAAATTATTCGCTGACCACTGCGTTTTACCATGAAATGGGAGATCTAATGCATATACTGTATAATACGGACTGAGACTGTTTTTCAAATTATGGAATAAAGCACCCTGGTCCGCAAAACCATGGAAAGCTATTAACAACTCTTCACCTGTCCCGAACTGAACATAATGCACCTTTGAATCTTTATAATCCAGAAATTTTGTTTCCATAAAAGTCCGTTTATCGACAGTAAGCAGCAATATAATTTACATATCTTAATCTATTTGGGATAAGTTTGTTTATAAGTATCAGATTACACAAGTTTCATAACTGGGACAATTGTAATCATCTAACTACAGAGCTGCAAATAAAGAATTTAAAATGAAAAATAGCACCTTTTTTATATTTATGCTTGGGGTATTACTAACTATATCCGCCTGTGGCGTATCTAAATATCAATCTAATTCTAAACCAGTGAATCATCAAATTTGGGATAGCCTTTTACAAAAGCACGTGACGGAAAAAGGCTGGGTAAACTATAAAGGATTTATCCAGGACTCTGTCCTCTTCAATAAATATCTTACGATACTTGGTAATAATCATCCAAATGATAAGCACTGGAGTAAGGACGAGCGTCTGGCCTATTGGATCAATGCATATAATGCTTTTACCGTTAAATTAATTGTTGATTATTATCCTGTTGCGAGTATCAAAGATATTAAAAATGGGATTCCCTTTGTCAATACAGTATGGGATATCAAGTTTATTGAAATTGAAGGTGCGAAGTATGATCTGAATAATATTGAGCATGGTATTATTCGTGATCGATTTAATGAACCTCGAATTCATTTTGCAGTCAACTGTGCTTCTTTTTCATGCCCGCGATTACGGAATGAAGCGTTTGTTGCTGAACGCCTTGATGAACAATTAGCTGATAATACACGATACTTTTTAGCGAATCAGGATAAGAATCAAATTGAAGGAAACTCTATTAAACTATCTAAAATTTTGAAATGGTATGGAGGGGATTTTAAGGGAGCACCTTATCATGGGATACGGGGCTTATTGAAAAAATACGGGCCTGAATTTGAAGAAGGAGCTGAAATTGAATTTTTAGATTATAACTGGGAACTAAACGAACAAAAATAAACGGGATATTAATTTTTTCAGGAGGGCTTATCAACAACTTTTTGCGTAGAATAACGTAAAACTAAAGGTAAGGTTAAGATGTCACAAAATGTATTAAAAAAAGTTTGATTGTATAACTTTTTATACCTTATATTCTAAGTTTAAGTACCAAAGCTAATTTTTATGTCTAATAAACCACGACTCCTCGTTATCGATGATTCCTATGCAGATAATCGATATATAGAACTCCTGATTAATGTTGAAGGCTTCGATTTGGATTGTGAATATAAAGAAAGTGCCATTGAGGCATTGAAATATTTACAAAATTGTGAGCCAACTCAATTTCCTAATATTATTTTGGTCGATATTAATATGCCTCTGATGAATGGCTTTGAGTTTGCCGCTGAATTTGAGCGACTGTACTGCAATAGATATTCTTCGACTAGAGTCTTTATAATGAGTTCTTCATGCCGGCTATCTGAGGTCGAAAAAGCGAAACAACTAGGCGCTGTAGAAGATTTTTTTGAAAAGCCACTAACTACTGACTACCTCGCAAGAAGAATCCTAAAAAAAGAAATACATTCTTTCTAGTAGCAATGAATCTAGTAGTGTCATTTAAAACATATTAATAAAAAATTAATATATTTGTAACATACCTCTCTGCAATCAGTAATGAAATAAATAAAATTGCTTGTCGAATTTATGAAGTAGTATTTTAGTACTGGTTCAGAGAATTGAAGCAATACAAAACGATTGTTTTTACAAACTGATTTTATTCTAACATTATAAATAAGCAGTAAAGAAATGAGAAAGGAAGCGTGTAAGGAATTACTTAGAGAATATCCTAGAAGAGAAGCTACATTTAGAACATTAGTAGGGTTCAAATCTAAAAAGAAAAAACCACTTCACTCTGGAGAATTAATTTTTAGCAATTTATTAATTAAGGATTCCAGAGTTCGTATAACAGAATGTTACAAAGCTTTAGAAAGGATTCGTGGCTTAGACCATAAATTAGATGAAACGATTACAGTTATAATCAATAAAAAACTGGACTAGGTTAACTATACTTTTTCATGCGGGCAAGGTCTCGTTTTGTATCTCTCTCTTTAATGCTCTCGCGTTTGTCATATGATTTTTTACCCTGAGCCAGGATAACCTGAACTTTTGCAAAACCTCTTTCTGAAAGATAAACCTTATAAGGTACAATGGTAAAGCCTTTTGCTTTTACACGTTTTTCTAATTTTTGGAGTTCTTGTTTGCGGAGTAATAATTTACGCTTACGTTTTGGTTCGTGGTTGTTTTGATTGCCGAATTTATATTCTGCGATAAACATTTGCTGAATGTATAATTCTCCATCCTTAAACGCACAATATGCTTCCCGTAGATTAGCATTACCTTCGCGGATCGATTTGATCTCTGTACCAGTTAGCTTAATACCAGCTTCATACTCATCGATGAAATGATATTCAAACTTCGCTTGCCGATTAATGATCTCTATTTTTTTATTTAATTTACTTTTCGCCACGATCTCAGGTTTAATTTTTATCTATTGCATATTTCAGGCCATCACTCTAACAGAACAATATGATAATTTGTTCCCTTTCCATGCTCGATGTGAAATAGTTTGTTTGCTTAGCAAGCCATCTTAGTGATGCTATCTTAATTTCACTGCTGTTCCGTAAGCTAAAATTTCTGAACAACCCTGCATGACCATTGCTGTTGTAAAACGAACATTGACAACTGCATCCGCTCCAATTGACTGTGCGTCAGCTACCATTCTTTCAATCGCCTGTTCTCTTGCGTCGGCCATGAGTTTTGTGTATTCAGAGATTTCACCTCCAACTAGATTTTTTAGCCCGGCAAAAATATCGCGACCAATATTACGTGCTCGTACCGTACTACCTCTGGCAATATCAATTACTTCCGTAATTTCTCTTCCGGGAATGGTTTCAGTTGTTGAAAGAAGCATAGCTAATGGTTTTTAATGTTAGAACACCCACAGGTAAAGTGGATACTTTTATAAGTTTTCTAAAATAAAATCAGTCATCTTAGTATACAAATGGTTTCGGGTATTTCCTCCAAAAATACCATGGTTACGATTCGGGTAAAAATAAGAGTCAAATTGTTTTCCGGCTTTAATTAAGGCATCTGTCATCTCTACTGAATTCTGAACATGGACATTATCATCCGCAATGCCATGGACCAGAAGGTATTTACCCCGGAGTTGATCAGCGAAATTTACCGGCGAATTATCTTCATACCCTTCCTCGTTTTCTGCCCGGGTACGCATATACCTTTCCGTATAAATGGTGTCATACCATTTCCAATTCGTTACAGGTGCGACGGCAATAGCACTTTTGAAAACATCCGCCCCTTTGAATAATGCAAGCGAACTCATATACCCTCCGTAACTCCATCCAAAAATTCCAATACGTTCTTTATCCACATAAGAAAGCTTACCCAGATATTTAGCCGCTTCGATTTGGTCGATCGTCTCGTATTTACCTAATTGTAAATAAGTCATCTTTCTAAACTCTTCTCCTCTGGCTCCGGTACCACGATTGTCAACACTGACCACAATATAACCTTGTTGCGCTAACATCTGAAACCACCAGTAGTTAAAGCCTCCAAAAGAGTTTGTAACAGTTTGACTGCCTGGTCCTCCGTATACATACATGAAGACCGGGTATGCTTTTGACTCGTCAAAGTTGGGTGGTTTAATTATCGACGCATTTAGTTCAACATTTTCACTGGTTGTTATTTTCATGAAATCAACCGGTGTTGTACCATAGGTTTTTTGTAATTCACTTATTCCCTGGTTATCTTCGATTACTCTGATTTTTTTCCCCTTTCGGTTATATACAGTGTAGGAGGCTGGCGCATTAGCGGTAGAATGAGTGACGACATAATAATCAAAGGTGCTACTGAATTGAGCACTGTTTGTTCCCGCAGCCGGAGTGATTTTCTTTTCTTTTTTTCCTTTTATATCTACGCAGTATAATTGCCGATCCATTGGTGAATCCTTCGCAGCTTGATAGAAGATTATTTTATTTTTTTCATCGTAGCCATAGAAATTCGTAACATCAAAATTTCCTTTCGTTAGTTGGCGAACCATTTTGCCATCCATGTCATAAAGATAGATGTGATTCCAGCCATCCATCTCACTGGTCCAGATGAAGTGTTTGCCATCTTCCAGAAACGTCAAGTTATCATGAATGTCAACGTAGTATTTGTTAGTTTCTTTTAAAAGGGTAGAGGTTTCGCCGCTATTGGCACTTGCCAGTAATAATTCAAGTTCATTCTGATGTCGGTTCATTTTAAAAACGACAAGCTTTTCAGAATTATTCAACCAGAAGATTCTTGGAAAATATTCTGCATCTCCTGTTTTTACCTGGGTTGTTTTTTGAGAAGCTAAATCATAAATATGAGCACTTACTTTAGCATTATCTTCTCCTACCTTAGGGTATTTAAAAGTTTCGTTTTTAGGATAAGCACCATTATAATAAAGCTGCATAGTAAACTCCTTTACGGCACTTTCATCAAATCTTAAGAATGCGATTTTTTTACCGTCAGGAGACCACTTAAAGGATTTTGACATCGAGAACTCTTCTTCATAAACCCAGTCGGCGGAGCCGTTAATGATCTGGTTCCATTTGCCATCAGTCGTTACGGCATGTTCTTTATTATCTGAGAGGGTCAGATAGTAGAGATTATTGTCCCGGACGAATGCTACCTTATCATCAGTAGCCGAAAGGCTGGTATACATTTGTTTCCCTTTTAGGGATACGTTAGTCAAAGTGTTGGCCTTTGAGTCAAAAATGTAAGCGTGGCTCTTACTGGAGCGACGATAGATAGACTCGGTACCAGTAAAAATTAAAATTTTGGATTCATCAGGAGTAAAACGGTAACTATCTATTTTTAAAGCAACTTCCTCGCTGACTATTTGACCTTCCTCAGTTTTTTTATACTCTTTTACTTGTCGATTACTCCCGTCAAAAATAACCTTAGTGACCTTGCCTGAGGTAAGGTCATATTGTTTGATCATGTTACCGTCAAGGCGGGTATAATGTTTTCCGTCATTCTGAAAGTTAAAGCCAGGGACGGATTTTGGGAAGAAAGTATACTTTGTCCAAATGTCCTCAATTGTTATTGCTTTTTGAGCGGAAATAATATTGAGGATACAAAATGAAAGCAATAATGTTATTGCAGTAATCTTTTTCATGAAATCTTAATTTTTAGATAGTACTAGGTATGCATCTTATAGATACCGAATTATTTGTCTAATATTTTTGCGAGGGCCTCTTGAATTTTCTTTCGGCTTTCTCTTTTTTGAATAATCGTTGCCGGAGCAGCCCGCTCTTTACAATCTTGGATTGGACAACGCTGGCAAGTTTTGTTGACAACACGATCGGTAATGGAAGGATCTTTTATAAACTGAATGGTGTTGTGCAGTTCTTCATCAACCAAGATCCCAATGGTAACGGAGATGTTAATATTCGATCCCGGATTACCGGGCCTTGCTAATGTTAGTGCAAAATACTCATCCTCCGTACCGAAATATTTTGAGCGCTGCGCGCCAACAATGGTACCTACATATTTGCCTCCGAGTTGAATATCATTTAAGTCTTTTAGCAGAGAAAGAGAAAGCCATCGGCGACAGTAGTTTTCAAATAGACCGTTTCCATGCGGCTGATGTTGTCGATCCAAATGGAGTTCTTTATCCATTTGGAAGTTGTCAGTCTGGGTATTGTGAAAGACCCGCATGAAAAATATTTTTCTGAGCCCAAAAGTGGTTGGCAAAACGTTAGTCAAGCGATTGAAAAACATTTCTGGCGAAGCATTATACTTATACATTAAGTTAAGGAAAGCTTGCCCGTCCCATTTTTTGTTTTGGAAAAAACGGCGTGTGTCTTTTACAAACTCTTCTTTACTCATCAGAATTGCTACAGAAAAGTATGCTGCTTTGAAATGATTCAATACCTGATCGAAAGAAGATATTTTTTGTAGTGAAGAGGTGGCGGCTCGATCTTTTAGATTTAAATAGTTAAAAGCGATTTCTTTCCCGAACTGAAATGCTCTTTGAATATCTGTGATTTGGCCATTCAATAGCAGCGTTTTTCGCTTTTCTACAAAAACGGATCGCAGGTGCTGCATTTCAGGATAATCATCTAAGCCATTTTCAATAATTTTATACTTATAATTGGTACTTAGAATTTTATGCAGTAGATCAGCGCTCACTGCGCCTCCTTTTGGGAGTTCATGGTCATTTAGAAAATTGTTAGCCTCTTGCTCAATATCAGAGAAGTGGTTGTAGTGCATTTCAGAGTATGCACGCATGGCTCCATAATAGAAATTTTCTTCAGCTAAGGCATAATTTCTTGATATCTCAACTAGGGTGGAGATAAAAGCACCCACCCGGACAGGAGCATTAGCGATGATTTCGATAACTTTCGAAAGCTCAATACCGAAAAGGTCTAATGGAAGTTCGTTCAGGAAGTTTGAGCGTAAAAGATCTCCTACGGGCGCTAATGTTCCGGGAAGATCAGTGTCTGTTAAATCATCGTATGCTACCTCAAGGACATCAGCAAGGGTTTGGATTTTGTCTTTCTTAGGGAATTTTTTTCCTTTTTCTATTTCGTTTAGATACGAAAGCGACATACCGGTCTGCTTTGACAGATCAGAAAATGAAAGTCCTCTTTCTTGCCGAAGTTGTTTTACTTTAAGGCCGAAAATGATACGTTGATTAAGGCTTTTACTATTCATGCGCGCTAAGATCCTTTAGGGTAGCTAAATTAATATTTTATTTTTGTCTTCTCCATATCGTTCTATTAGAGATAGACAGAATTATCCATAAGGTTCTTTTTCCTTAGGACTTTGGGGGCTTTCTTAAACTCTAAGATGGTCGAGTTGTTAGTATTAGAGATATTTATAATTAACTTCATCCCAATATGTCCTCTCTTCTATTTCAAAATCAGGAACCTGTTAATATTCTGCCTTACGATGGCGAAACGCTATACTATGGCCCCATTTTCAGCGACGCAGCATCAGCGAATTATTATAATCGACTGATGGAAACCATTGAGTGGAAAAATGATGAAGCTTTTATCTTTGGTAAGCATTTTATTACCAAACGGAAAGTAGCCTGGTACGGAGATCGGGATTTTCATTATACCTACTCGAAAGCCACTAAACATGCATTACCCTGGACGCCGGAATTATTAAAACTTAAAGAAATCGCGGAAGAAAAGACGAAAGCTACCTATAATTCCTGTCTGCTTAATTTATACCATGATGGAGAAGAAGGAATGGCATACCACAGCGACGATGAAAAAACTTTAGCCCGGGATGCATCGATTGCTTCTTTAAGTTTTGGTGCGGAACGGCGTTTTCTATTTCGCCACAAAACAAAAAAAGAGACGGTAGGGCTTACTCTGGAAAATGGAAGCTTGCTGGTAATGAAAGGTAAAACACAGACCTATTGGTTGCATCGACTACCCAAGTCGAAAAAGGTGAGTACCCCGAGAATTAATCTAACTTTCCGAAAGATGTTACAAGACTAAGCGTTATCATTTTTGTATGATGCCGTTTCGAGACATCCAATTCTGGATGGATTCCTTTTTGATGACAGTGGCCATTAACTCCGGAAACTGATCGGGAGAGCAAGCAAAAGATGGAATATTCATAGTCGCAAAAGCAGATGCCACCGATTTGTCATAAGATGGTGCTCCCTCATCGTTTAAGGCTAAGAGCGTTACAAACTGAATACCTGAAGACTGTAGTGCAGCAGCCCGTCTTAGCATCTCCTCTTCATTGCCCCCTTCGAATAAATCTGAAATCAAAATTAAGATGGTCTCCGAAGGATTCTGAATCAAACCTTCTGCATAAGTCAATGCTCGATTAATATCCGTACCGCCACCTAGTTGGGTGCCAAATAACAAGTCGACCGGATCCTCCAGGTCTTCGGTAAGGTCAACAACCGCAGTGTCAAATACGACCATATGTGTTTTTATAGATTTCAAGGATGCCATTACGGCACCGAATACACCAGCATAAACCATTGAAGTAGCCATTGAACCACTCTGATCAACTAATAAAATAACGCTTTTAAGAGATTGTCCTTTCCGGCCATAACCAACAAGATTTTCAGGGATAATGGTCTTATGGTCTGCCTGATAATGTTTTAGATTTTTGCGAATGGTTTTGTTCCAGTCGATTTCATTTGGTTTTGGACGACGATTGCGGACAGATCTGCTGATCGCACCTTTGATGGCTTCTTGTAGAGGATTGCGGAGGCGTTTTTCTAATTCTTCAACCACTTTTCGAACGACAGCTTTAGCTGATTCTTTCGTTTTTGAAGGAATAACCTTATTAAGAGATAATAGAGTCGCGACGAGATGAACATCTGGTTCCACCGCATCTAATAGCTCCGGTTCCATTAGCATTCGTTTCATGCCTAATCGCTCAAGCGCATCCTTCTGCATGACCTGGACAATGGACTTTGGAAAGTATTTACGGATATCCCCTAGCCAGCGATTGACATTCGGTGCAGAGCTGCCTAGTCCCCCTTTTCGATCCGCATCATAAAGTGCTTCCAGCACTTGGTCGAGTGCACCTTCTTCTCCTTGTAAAGACACATCTTCTTCGGGATTGGACTGTTTGCCCAAGATTAATCGCCATTTTCTAATTCGTTCTTCCATCAAGAGCTATCTATTGTTTGACAAAAATATAGATTTTGATTGGTTTTAGTCTCTGAAAGGTCATTTACCTTGATAAGTGGCAGATATAAAGCTTTATCCATTAATGATTTTTGGATCGCCTAAACAAATCGGCTAAAAGTTTTTTATAAAGGGTGTATAAGTATCCTTCAAATCTTATCTTACGCCTCGATTGTTAAAAGGATAATTCATTGAATCCCTTATAGCTATTGTGGTTTAATCACATTTTATTAATCCTACTAAGTTGGCCCAAGACGAGCTAAACGATAATTTTAACGAACAACAGCAGGAAGTCCTGCGTTCCATCCGGGTTTCGAGAGTCATCGTACCGATCTTGATTGGTATTGGGGTAGTTGGATATATGCTTTGGCGTCAATATGATCCGGAAGAGTTTTCAAAAATCAATTGGACCCTGCACACGACTTTTTGGGTCGGGATGTCGTTTTTATTATTAGTCATACGGCATCTAGCCTATGCTAAGCGATTACGCATTCTATCGAATAAATTTTTTTCCTGGAAGAAATGTATAGAGCTGATCTTTATCTGGGAGTTTAGCTCTGCTGTATCGCCGACGAGTGTTGGAGGATCTGCTGTAGCACTTTTTATTTTATCACAGGAAAAGTTATCTACCGCGAAAACAGCAACGATAGTACTTTATTCTGCAATCTTGGATACCATTTTCTTTGTAGGAACGCTTCCTATATTACTTTTCTTTTTTGGTACCGAAATCATTCGTCCGGGGATCAGTAGCTTCGGTGATATTGACGGTTGGGGCTATACTTTTTTGGGGGCATACCTGCTTATGCTGACTTATGGGTTTGTGTTTTTCTATGGGTTATTTATTAATCCCCGACCGATCCGGAAGTTTTTGATTAGTATGACAAAACTCAAGTGGTTCAGACGTTATCGCCACAAAGCTATAGAGTTGGGGAATGATATCATTCATGCTTCACGAGAGATGAAGCTAAAAGATTTTAAATTTCATATCAGTGCATTCTTGTCAACTGCCACGGCTTGGTCTTGCCGGTTCTTGCTACTTAATTGTTTGATTATTGCATTTGTGGACAATGTTGGGATGGATGCCGCTTCGCAGATAAAACTTTATGCGCGGCTGGAAGCAATGTTTGTGATCATGGCATTTAGCCCGACCCCGGGAGGAGCAGGTTTTGCAGAAGTTGTTTTCCCTGGCTTTGTTTACGATTATGTGCCATCAAAAGGTATTGCTGTCTTGATTGCTTCGATCTGGCGATTGTTTACTTATTATACTTACCTGCTGATTGGAGCAGTAATTATTCCTAACTGGATCAGGGAAAGAATTAATGCGCGTAACCGTAAACGATTCCTAAAAAAACTGGAAAACTCCTGACCGGATATTCAGCCCTTATAGCTGATCCGCAATCATTAAAGCATTAATAGCAGCCTCTCGGTCATCGCTTTCATCCAGAGCTAACTTTGCAAAATGGTGCAAAGCATCCTTTGGATTATTTCCTGTAATTATTTCTTTTATCGCTGAGTTACCATCCCGGAAAGATTCCAGGGTAAGGGCATCTGGAAGGGCGGAAATTCCCGCTAACTGGCCCAGGTTGTTTGCACTCAATACGCTACTTGTCCGGATGCTCTCTGGCAATTGGTCATATCCAATGGTAATCTGCATGACAGGCTGAACTATAGTGTGGATGGCTTCGCCACTGGCACGAACATAATAGGCTCGCCCCATTCTACCCATAAGGTCAATCTTGTGTGGGTCAATTCGCCGACGTTCATCAATGACATCTTCCGAAATATGCATACGTACAACATCACAAATAATCAAATGACCAGCGCCACCCTGATCACCGAGTGTGATGATATCCCGGACTTTGCATTCCATTTGTGCAGGAGATTCCTTAACCCGAAAAGGGCGAACGACATCTGATGGGATTGGAGTTAGCCCAGCTTTCTCAAACTCACTTACTTCGGTCGGGAAAGAGACAGATGTAACGGCCATTTGCCGGACGATATCGTAATTCACTACGTTAATGACAACCTCGCCAGTCTCCTGGACGTTATGCAAAGTATCTTTAGTGGTGTTATCCGCTACTTTCCGATTCGAGGAAAAAACAAGAATTGGTGGATTAGAACTAAAGGCATTGAAAAAGCTGTACGGCGCAATATTAGGGCGCCCGTCTTTGTCAACAGTACTCGCAAATGCAATCGGACGAGGTGCTACGCAGCCCAATAAAAACTGGTGTAAATCTCTGGTTGCTATTTCCTTAGGATCAAATGAAAACATAGTTGTACTTTTGCGTGATCTATGATCAGCGAAAGTACGGAATATATAGTCAATGTAGGATGTCCTAAATTTAATATCAGATATCAATTATGAAAAAATTACCGCTTATTCTAATCCTGGGTTTAGGTGCTTTCTTTGTTGGGCGCTATATATATTTGCAACCAAAGTTTGATGATGGAGAAACAGTGCCAGATTTTGCTTTGAACGAAAGCGAACAATTTTCAGACCTTCGGGGAAAGTATGTACTCTTGGACTTTTGGGGGAGCTGGTGCGGGCCTTGTATTTCAGAGTTCGGTAGTGTCAGCGAATTATACAAAAAATACCATGGACAAAGATTTACCGATGCAGAGGATTTTGAGATTGTTGGAGTAGCGGTAGAGTCTGACAAAGGGCGTTGGGAACGAGCCATAAAAAAATATAACCTGGATTGGAAGTATCAGGTATTAGATCTATCGACCAGCTTGAGATTCTTCAATTCTCCAATTGCTGCAGATTATGGGGTGAAAGAAGTACCTACAAAGTATCTGATAAACCCTAAAGGTGTAATCATTGGCGTAAACCTTCCTTTTGAGGAAATACAGCAGATTTTAGATGCTCAACTGACAAAATGACCCTAAAATTGGCGTGGCAGAGTAATTGATGCTCTTTTTGTGATCATATTCGAATAAAACACCATTAATGCTTAAAAAAATAAAAGATATAATGAGCAAGAAGGATAAGAATCAGGATAAAGTTGAAGAACTAGATCAGGATAATGCCTCTGTAATGGAGGAGCAAAATGAAGGAAACGAGGAAAAATCTTCGAAAAAAGGGAAAAAATCAGGTAAAACAGCTGAATTAGAAGAAATGCTAGAGGAGAAAGATCAACAGATTTCAGAACTTAAAGACAAGTACCTTCGCTTGATGGCAGAGTTTGACAACCATAAAAAACGAACCATCAAAGAAAAACTGGACATGATGAAGTCTGCTGCGCAGGACACATTGTCAGCGTTATTGCCAGTGCTGGACGATTTTGACAGGGCGAAGAAAAACGCCGATGACGACAATAGCACAGAACAATTTAGCGAAGGTGTATCCTTAGTTTACAACAAACTGTATAGCATTTTGAATCAACGTGGGCTAGAGCCAATGGAGACCAACGGCGAAGTCTTCGACTCTGAATTGCACGAAGCTATCACGGAGATTCCAGCGCCTTCAGATGAGATGAAAGGGAAAATTATAGATACTGTTGAGAAAGGATATATACTTAAAGAAAAAATCATTCGACACGCCAAAGTAGTCGTAGGGAAATAAATATCAATTTTAGGCGCACTCAGAATAAGTTGCGCTTAAAACTATAATTCAATCGTATGGCAAAAAGAGATTATTACGAAGTACTCGGAGTAGATAAAGGAGCGGACGAAAAGACGATCAAGAAAGCGTATCGAAAGGTAGCAATGAAATATCACCCGGACAGAAACCCGGATGATAAAGCAGCTGAGGAGAAATTTAAAGAAGCAGCGGAAGCTTACGAAGTGCTAAATGATCCAGATAAAAAGGCACGTTATGACCGGTTCGGTCATGCCGGCGTTAGTGGCAATGGTGGCGGCGGATTCCAGGGAGGTATGACGATGGAAGATATCTTCTCTCAATTTGGGGATATCTTCGGAGGAGAAGGCGGGAGTCCTTTTGAATCATTCTTTGGAGGAGCAGCCGGAGGCCGCGGACGAAGAGCTCGGGGTCAGCGTGGGTCTAACCTGCGAATCAAAGTTGCTTTAACGCTGGAAGAAATAGCTGAAGGGGTAACGAAAAAGATCAAAGTCAAAAAGCGAGTAAAGTGTAACACTTGTAGCGGTAGTGGAGCAAAGGATAGTAACTCCGTTACGACTTGTGGTACCTGCCGGGGTTCAGGATATGTGCGTCAGGTACGAAGTACGTTTCTTGGACAAATGCAAACGACAACGGCTTGTCCGACCTGTGGAGGCTCCGGAGAGACGATCACTGCAAAATGTGGGACCTGTAAAGGCGATGGAAATCAAATGGGACAAGAGACCATCGAGATCGAAATCCCTGGAGGCGTAGAAGAAGGCATGCAGCTTTCAATGCGTGGGCGCGGAAACGCCGGAGCAAAAGGAGGCCCTGCCGGAGACTTGTTGATTAATATTGAAGAGAAGCCGCATGAGCATCTTCAAAGAGAAGGGATGAATGTTATTTATGATCTGTTCCTTAATTTTGCAGATGCTGCCTTAGGAACTTCGGTAGAAGTGCCAGTGCTGAATGGTAAAGTGAAATTTAAGATTCCTGCCGGAACTCAAAGTGGGAAAATCTTCCGACTGAAGGGTAAAGGCTTACCGGCGGTACAAAGTTATGGTCGTGGCGATCAGTTGATTCATGTCAATATCTGGACACCGAAAAAACTGAATGATGACGAACGCGAACTACTGGAGCGATTACGAAATATGCCTAACTTTAGCCCGCAACCAGGCAAAGAAGACAAGGGGTTTTTTGATAAAATGAAGGATTTCTTTAATTAGAAAACACCCCTGCAGAATCATACAAAAAGCCGTAGCACATAATGCGCTACGGCTTTTTACGTTTTTTCCTTAACATTGTATAAAAATCACTATCGCCGATGTATAAATTATGCTTAAGTCTCTTAATAGGTCTTTCATTGATCCTCACAAGCTGTGGTCCGAATTATATCTTCGATCAATCCTATGATATCTCTAATGATGCCTGGGCTTATGCCGATACACTTAACTTCGAAGTGGATATTGAAGACTCTTTAAAGATCTATAATCTTTATTTAGAACTAGAGCATAGTACTGATTTTTACTTTCATAATCTATATGTCCAAATTCATACTACCTTTCCTTCGGGTAAGCGAATCACCGAAAAGGTATCTTTAGAATTAGCTAATAAAGCCGGAGCGTGGTTTGGAGATTGTAATGAAGATTGGTGTACACTCAATATTCCAATTCAAACTGGAGCATATTTTAATGCTTTGGGAAAACACACAATTACACTGGAGCAATACTCCCGGAAAGAAAACCTGGGAGGAGTGAAGAGCCTTGCTTTTAGAATTGAAGACACGGGACAATCCAGATAAGAAGACTCTAATATGAAAATTACCCGCTTCGGGGTATAGCGGACAAGGTTCAAATATAATATTTTTGTATTCAATCTTACAAAATACATCTCGTCTTACTATTTCCAATTAAACGAATCGCTGAATTGCCAGCAAATTATTATCTTCCCTCCACAACGATTTTTTAACACACCTCCGCACCAAAACTTACTAGAATGCTTAATTGGAAACGAATTCTGTTCGCTGCCCTCGTATTATGCCTTTCCCAAGTTACTGAAGCTCAAAATTACATCTTACAAAAATTAGGTTCCGCGATAAGCTCTCCAGCTTATGATGAAATCGCGCCTTGTGTCAGCCGTGACGGTAAGACACTTTACTTCACACGAATTGCGTATCCAAAGTTTGAACAATCCTTAGTAGAAGGAGGACAACATTTGAAAGCATCAGACGATCCAGATAGTTTTATGGATCGCCTTTCTGATATATATGCTATCCTTGATGGAGCACCAGTAGAAAATCCAGTAAAATCTGCATACAACCAGGATATCTGGGTTGCTCATTCTGTCTCTAATGAGTTTGACCTGCTTGAGCATCCGTCTTACCCATTAAATAATGCTTTGCCTAATAGCGTTAGTGCACTTACACCAAATGATGATTTGATTGTCCTTAATCAATTCGCACCAAACGGAGGAATGCAAAAAGGTTTTTCAACGGTGTCAAAATCTCGAGACGGTAAATGGCAATTTCCTGAAGCGGTAGGAATCGATCGTTATCATAATTCAGGATCTGATGTTAATCTTACCTTAAGCAGTAATGGTAAAGTGATGATCATGGCGATGGAACGAGAAGATAGCTACGGAAGTACGGACTTATATATTAGTTACCTGAAACGTGATGGGAGCTGGACTTATCCTAAAAACTTAGGCCCAGGGGTGAATACTGAGCATCGGGAATCTGCACCACATTTATCAGAGGATATGCTTTCTTTATATTATGCTTCTGACCGGGATAATCCTGGACAGGGTAATGATATCTATGTGCAGACTCGTCTTGATGATAAATGGAAAGAATGGTGGAATGCAAAACGCTTTGCTGCTCCAATCAACTCTGATGGTGAGGATAGTCATCCATACTTCAATGAAGCTACAGGCTACCTGTATTTTACTTCTGATCGGAACGGTAGTAGTGATATCTTTCGTATTCAGATTGCCGCTCCAAAGGCTAAAGCACAGTTTGTTAGTCAACCAAATTTTGTTGATCTGTCCGTAGGCGGCTCAATCGAGATTAATCATATTTACTTTGAGCAATCAACAGCTAATGTGCTTTCGGCATCGAAAAGACAACTTAAAAAATTATCATGGCTATTAAAGCAAAGCCCAAATCTGGTTATTCGAATTGAAGGGCATACGGATAATGTTGGCGATAAAAAACTGCTTAAGCAATTAAGCGAAGATCGTGCGAATGCAATTAAAGCATACCTGGTTGAACAAAAGGGAATCCACCCTTCTCGGGTAGAAGCTTATGGGTATGGCGATTCCCAACCTTTAAATGCTAATCAGACAGAAGCAGAGAAAAAACAAAATCGCCGAGTTGAAATCGCGGTGGTTCGAAACGAATCCGTTGTTTTCAACGGAACAAGATAAAATCAACCCCCTGTTATAAAACATTAAGAATACGATAACTAATTTTGGATGAGTTTTTGGATTATTGCTCAATAACACACACATTCCTCCTCCTTTCTGTGCCCCCTATTCCAATTGAGTATACATCCCGAATTAGTATTCATGGCATGGTCCCCCGATGAAAACAATACTTAGATGAAAGAACGGAAACGGTTACTTTTCACGGGTTTATTCTTTTTTATATTCGCTAGCCTCACGGCTCAGGAATATATCCTCCGTAAGTTAGATCCATCGATTAGCTCTGCAAACTTTGATGAAATTGCCCCTTGTATAACAAGCGATGGACAAACACTGTATTTTACACGCTTACGCTATCCTCACTTCGATCGGACGCTGGTCGAAAACGGAGTGAATTTACATGATTCGCTTTCTACACAGCAATACCTGCAGTATTTGGCAAAGATATATCAGCAGATTGGACAACAGCCAGTGGCAGACCCCATCAACTCACCATTTAATCAGGATATATGGATTGCTCATTCTATAAATGGAGATTTTGATCTCTTAGAACATCCTAAATATCCCTTGAATAATGCCTTGCCTAATAGTGTTGCAGCACTAACCCCGGAAGACGATCCAATCGTTGTAAACCAGTTTGCACCTAATGGTGGTATGCAAAAGGGGTTCTCAAAAGTAATCAATGAAAAAGGGAGTGGATGGGGATTTCCGTTACCAATAGGAATTGATCGTTACCATAACTCTGGAGCAGATGTAAATCTATCCATGAGTAGTGATGGCAAAGTGATGATCCTATCCATGGGTAGAGAAGATAGTTATGGGATGTCAGACTTGTATATCTCTCATCAAAAATCAGATGGGAGTTGGACTTATCCAGAAAATTTGGGTAGAGGGGTGAATTCAGATTATCGAGAATCAACACCTCACCTTTCAAAAGATATGAGAACTATTTATTTTTCTTCGGACCGGACTTATCCCGGTCGAGGATGTGATATCTATATGCAGGAACGGATAGGAGAAGGATGGAAAAAATGGAGTAGCCCGCGCAAATTTCGATCACCCATTAACTCGGATGGCGATGATAGCCATCCTTATTTTAATGAAGCAACCGGACATTTATATTTTACCTCAGATCGGGAGGGGACTTTTGATATTTTTCGAATTCAAATTAAAAAGCCCGATCCCTTACCAATACTTCCTCAAAAAGAACAAGCACTTGCAATAAATGACAGATCCTTTCCTAAGCTGAGCATCGGCTCAAAAATAGAATGTGGAGATATCTTCTTTTTGCAATCGGAAGCCAGTATTTTGGAAAAGTCCTTTCCAGAATTGAAGCGACTGGCGGATCTGTTAAACCAACATCCGGATCTGGCTATTCGAGTAGCAGGCCATACGGATAATGTCGGGGACAAAGACTTATTACTCCAACTGTCTATTGATCGTGCAGAGGCTATTAAATCGTATTTGGTAGAAAAAGAACATATTGATCCTAAACGTATCGAAACCATTGGTTTTGGTGATACGCGTCCGCTTAATGATAATACCAACGAAAGATTAAAATCAAAAAATCGACGAGTAGAAATCGAAGTCATTAAGCATCCTAAAATTGCTGTATTCGAGTACGGCACCCACTAAGACATATTGCCACATACTATTTCCATTAAAATAAAACCCTATTTTTGGTGCAAACCGACGATAGGGTTTTTTCTTTTTAACAAACATACATTTCTTTAATCTCTACTTATGCCACTCCGCAAATTCTACCAACTCAAAGCCGGGAATATTAAAAATTTAAAAATTGTAGAAGAGGAACTTCCTCCCCCAGGTCCAGGAGAAGTTCAGATTGAAGTGCGGAGTATTGGGTTTAACTTTGCGGATTTATTTGCGATCTGGGGCTTGTACAGTGCAACGCCCGAAGGGCTGTTTACTCCAGGCTTGGAATACGCAGGTGTGGTATCAGCGGTCGAAGCATCAGCGAATACAACATTAAAAGTCGGCGATCGGGTCATGGGTGTGACTCGTTTTGGAGCTTATACTACACATTTAAATATTGACCATCGCTACGCGATTCCACTACCTGATGATTGGACTTTTGCAGAAGGAGCAGCCTATTTGGTGCAGATGCTGACCGCTTATTATGGTCTGGTAAATCTTGGAGATATTCAGCAAGGCAGTACGGTACTTATACATTCTGCTGCAGGTGGTGTAGGAATTTGGGCGAACAGAATTGCGAAGCAATACGATGCATTTACAATTGGTACGGTAGGCAGTTCTGCTAAATTAGATTTCTTAAAAGAGGAAGGTTATGACCGGAGTATTGTAAGAGGGGGAGATTTTGCAGAGCGCCTTCGCGAAAGCCTGGGTGAACGTGAATTAAACCTGGTGATGGAATGTATTGGCGGAAAAATCTTTAGCATTGCCTATGAACAACTAGCACCGATGGGGAGAATGATTGTCTATGGTTCGGCTCGCTACGCTTCGCCCGGAGATCGGCCAAATTACCCGAAACTTTTATATCATTACATGACTCGGCCAAAGATTGATCCGCAGGGAATCATTGAAACAAATAAAGCGCTGATGGGCTTTAATCTTATTTGGCTCTACGAAAGGGTAGAGTTGATGCTACAAATCCTGGATAAAGTAAGAGAGCTCGACTTAGGCAAACCACACGTAGGGCATGAGTTTGCATTCGATCAGCTTCCTGAAGCTATGAAATTATTTCAGACTGGAAAAACCATCGGAAAAGTAGTTGTTAATACTACTTGATTAGAGATTAAAATCTCAGGTGCTTGATGGTTTGTGTACCGTTGATTAATTGCTTTAGAGAATCAATTCCAATTTTAAGATGCAGGTCTGCAAATCTTTGCGTGACGACAATATCGCTCGCTTCTGTTTTAACACCTTCCGGAACCATCGGCATATCCGAAACAAGCAGTAAGGCACCGGCTGGAATATGATTTTTAAAGGCTGCCACAAAAATAGTTGCCGTCTCCATATCAATAGCGATAGGCCGTAATGACTTAAGGTACTTTTTGAAATCGCGGCGATGCTCCCAAACCCTCTTGTTGGTAGTATAAACTGTCCCTGTCCAGTAGTCTTGATCGTATTCGCGAATGGTGGTTGAGATTGCTTTTTGGAGTGCGAAGGCAGGTAGTGCAGGAACTTCCGGTGGTAAATAATCATTAGATGTTCCTTCTCCTCTTATGGCAGCAATTGGTAGTATAAAATCCCCAACCTTATTTTTTTTACTTTTGATTCCACCGCATTTCCCAAGAAAAATACAAGCTTTAGGCATGACTGCTGTAAGCAGATCAATGATTGTCCCCGCATTCGGACTTCCCATTCCAAAGTTAATAATGGTGATGTTTTCGGCCGTTGCGGCAAGCATCGAACGATCCTTTCCGGTGACTTCAACGCCATGCCATTCGGCGAAGGTGTAGACGTATTTACTAAAATTTACAAGGATGAAGTATTCTCCAAAATCTTCTAATGCAGTCCCTGTATAGCGAGGGAGCCAGTTGTCTACGATTTCTTTTTTTGTTTTCATGAGTCCAATTTAACAAAAATATATACATCAATATCGATGATAACTAGCTCCCTCTTTAATCTTATACTTTATTTAACCTTCGACTTATCTTGTCAGGTACATCGAACGGTTACGAACAAGTTCTCTAAAGAACGGGTCACTAGTATCTTTTATAAAGTGGATAGCTTCTCCCGTTGACTTCATTTCCGGTCCAAGGTTCTTGTCCACATTTGGAAACTTGTTAAAGGAGAATACCGGAACTTTAATAGCATATCCTTCCAATTTTTTCTCAATTGTAAAGTCTTTCAGCTTATGTGTTCCTAACATCACCTTCGTAGCGATCTTTAAATAAGGGACCTGATGTGCTTTTGCAATAAATGGCGTGGTACGAGATGCTCTCGGGTTTGCTTCAATCACATAGACTTTCTCTCCTTTGATTGCGAACTGAATGTTGATAAGTCCTTTGATCTTTAGAGCAAAGGCTAGTTTTTTAGTGTACTCAATCATCTGGTCAATGACCGCTTGCGATAGGCTATATGGAGGAAGCACCGCAGAGCTGTCACCAGAGTGAATACCTGCTGGTTCAATATGCTCCATGATACCCATGATTAATACCTCATCTCCATCACAGATGGCATCAATTTCGGCTTCTTTAGCACGCTCCAGGAATTGATCAATCAATACTTTATTATCTGGTAAGTGCTTGAAGATGCTTAATACGTGTCGCTCTAATTCTTCATCGTTGATAACGATTCTCATACGCTGTCCTCCTAGTACATAAGATGGACGAACAAGTACGGGGTAAGAAACCCGGTTTGCAATTTCCAAAGCTTCGTCTGCATCATCGGCCACTCCGTATTCTGGATAAGGGATGTCAAGGTCTTTTAAGAGATCAGAGAATCGGCCACGATCTTCAGCCAGGTCAAGTGCATCATAACTAGAACCGATAATGTTAATGCCGTTTTTGTGGAACTTCTCAGCAAGTTTCAAAGCGGTTTGACCGCCTAATTGAACAATGACTCCTTCTGGTTTCTCAAGCTCCAGGATTTCTTTGATATGTTCCCAGTAAACGGGTTCAAAGTATAGTTTATCTGCTACATCAAAATCTGTAGAAACTGTTTCCGGATTACAGTTGATCATGATAGACTCATAACCCGCTTCTTTGATGGCCATCAATCCGTGGACACAGCAGTAATCAAACTCGATTCCCTGACCAATTCGGTTAGGACCTGATCCAAGGATGACAATTTTTTTGTTATCTGAAGGGATACTTTCATTCTCTTCATCAAAGGTAGAGTAGAAGTATGGTGTTTGTGCTTCGAACTCCGCAGCACAGGTATCTACCACTTTGTAAGTTCTACGGATGCCGATTTTTTTACGTTGGCGGGTTACTTCTTTTTCATTGATACGAAGTAACCAGGCGATTTGAGCATCAGAGTATCCAACTTCTTTCAACTCTCTGAAAAAATCTTCTGGAATGTCTTCTGCTACATTATATCTAAGTAATCTTTCCTCCATTTTCACCAAGCGTTTGATTTGCTTAATGAACCAAGGATCAATTAAGGTCAACTTTTGAACAGTCTTCTCCGGGACTCCCAGTCTAAGTGCATCCTTAAGTCGATAGATTCGATCATCACTTACTTGCTCTAGACGGTCAAGGATATCAGAGGTTCTGATCCATTCTTTTTTGTCAGCACCTAATCCGGTACGGTTATTCTCTTGCGACTGACAAGCTTTCTGTAACGCTTCGAGGAAGTTTCGACCAATGGCCATTACTTCTCCTACAGATTTCATTTGTAAACCTAATCGGTGATCAGCACCATGGAATTTAGCAAAGTTCCAACGAGGCATTTTTACAATTACATAGTCCAGTGTAGGTTCGAAAAATGCGGAAGTAGTTTTGGTGATTTGATTTTTCAATTCATCCAGTGTGTAACCTATTGCAAGTTTAGCTGCAATTTTTGCGATCGGATATCCTGTTGCTTTACTCGCCAAAGCAGAAGAGCGGGATACCCGAGGGTTGATCTCAATAACAATTAATTTTTCGGTTACAGGATCTTGGCTAAATTGAATATTACAGCCACCGGCAAAATTTCCAAGAGAGCGCATAGCCTGAATGGCTTCGTTACGCATTTGCTGGTAAGCCTTATCTGAAAGTGTCATCGCCGGAGCCACGGTAATACTATCTCCGGTGTGGATACCCATTGGGTCCAGATTTTCTACAGTACAAATAATAACAACATTATCATTCGAATCCCGCAGTAGTTCCAATTCAAACTCTTTCCATCCTAATACTGCTTTTTCGACTAGTACCTCATGGGTAGGAGACATATCCAGTCCTCGACGTAAAGCTGCATCAAACTCATCTTCCTTGTGGACAAAACCACCACCTGTACCTCCTAAAGTATAGGAAGGTCGAATTACTAATGGATAACCAATCTTCTGAGCAGCATCTTTTCCTTCTAAGAAAGAATTGGCAATGTAAGAAGGCGCAACACTAAGCCCGATGTCGATCATATGCTTACGAAACGCTTCTCTGTTTTCTGTTAATTCAATGGCGTCAAGATCAACACCGATTAACTTGACATTATATTTATCCCATACCCCTTGTTTTCCGGCTTCGATTGCAAGGTTCAATGCGGTCTGACCTCCCATAGTTGGGAGAACTGCATCTATTTGCCTTTCTTCTAAAACCTGAGTAATACTTTCGACAGTGAGGGGGAGGAGATAAATATGATCTGCAGTGACCGGATCGGTCATGATGGTAGCGGGATTGGAATTGATTAGCGTAACTTCGATACCTTCTTCTCGAAGGGAGCGAGAAGCCTGTGTTCCGGAGTAATCAAATTCACAAGCTTGACCGATAATAATCGGTCCACTACCGATAATCAAAATGGACTTAATTGACTTATCTCTTGGCATGAGTGCAGTTTTTAAGCCCAACCGCCCGTGTAACAGTTGGGCTGGTTTTTAAATTTTGGCTGCAAATATACACCTTGAATGCTATTTCAAAGAAAAGCCTGAGGGTTTATTTAAACTTTTTTTTATTGGCCTATAAAATCCGCTTTTTTATGAAGTAATCTTGGATAAAAAGAATGCTCTATTCTACCTTAAGATTGATTGGTGCAGCGTAAAATTCTGTTTCTGTAGCGGACCTTACAAGGTCGCTTTCCATAAGGACTAACTCTTTTGTAATGACAGACATTTCTAGGTTGCCAGTGGGGAGGTCCTTTACTTGCGGAGCAGAAAAGCTGACTTTATTAGATGTAGTCGGTCCTTTTAGGTCAAGATTGAAAGCACGGTTTTGTTCGTCTGTAAAAAACAAAACGATTGATTGATTCTCATTTAGTGGAGCACCCTTCCAGCTCAGGTCAAAACCTTTGGTTTTTTGTATCGTACTGCCGTCAACGCTGAAAGAAGTGATGGGCTTAAGCTTTAATGAATGTTTGAAACTAGGAAAGCGTTCATCCTCCATTTCGAATTCATAATTCTTTTTGTATGGTCCATGCTGTCGAAACTCGTAGCGTATAACTGTTTTGGGTGCACTAAAACTTCGAAGCTTCATCTCTTGATGCTCGAATTTGACGGACTTAATCATTATTGGTTTTGGTTGGGTTCCTTTCTTGGTAGCATTAAAACTAACCTCGACTTTTAATGCCTCCTCGGGCTCAAGATACCTAAGGTAGTATTGCGCAGCGATAACATTATCTATTCGCTGATCTCCCCGCGACTGCGGGTTCGAACTAGGATCGGATTGACATCCAAGGAGCATTATAGTAAGGTATGGGATTAAAATCTGGAATATGAGTTTCATGTCTGAATTGATTTACCATTAAAATTAACATCACAAAAGTAAAGTATTCCACTAAAACCATAGAATTGAATTACCTTCGCAGCAAAGGATTAATATGAAAAAAGCCTTAGTGACAGATGGTGTACACCCTTTGCTGATTGAAGGGTTGGAAAACCTTGGATATCATTGTGATTATCACCCAAAGATTAGTTTGGAAGATACCTTCGCAATGATTGAACCTTATGAAGGGCTCATTATTAATAGTAAGATTATTGTTGATCGTAAGTTCTTAGATCGTGCGAAGCATTTGCGTTTTTTGGGCCGTCTGGGCTCAGGAATGGAAATTATAGACCAAGAATATGCCAGGGAAAAAGGCGTAGCGGTGTTTAGTGCTCCGGATGGAAATTGTAATGCGGTTGGAGAGCATGCGCTGGGAATGTTGTTAGCCTTGGCGAATAAGTTTTTGAGAGGAGATCGCCAGGTGCGCCAAAAACAATGGAATCGAGAGGAGAGTAGAGGCTTTGAATTAATGGGACGTACGATAGGAATTATAGGTTTTGGGCATACAGGTCGCAGTTTTGCTAAAAAGCTTTCGGGAATGGATATGCGAATTCTTGCATATGATAAGTATAAAACTAATTACACCACTGATTTCCCTTACGTAGTGGAGTCGGATATGGATACTATATATAAGGAGTGTGATATCATTAGTTTTCATTTGCCATTGACGCAGGAAGTTATTCATTTGGTTGATGATGATTTTGTTGATAAATGTAAGAGGGGGGTTATTTTGATTAATACCTCAAGAGGTAAAGTGATAAAAACCTATACGCTAATTGAAGGATTGGAGGATGGACGAATTGGAGGGGCTTGTCTGGACGTATTCGAAAATGAAAAGACGGCGACTTTTAGCCCTGAAGAGCATTTTTTGTATGATCGACTTTATGCTTCTGAGCAAGTGATCTTATCCCCTCATGTTGCAGGATGGACAGTAGAATCTAAACGTCGCTTGGCTGCTATTCTCTTGCGTAAAATTACTGAGTTGGTAAATTAAACTTTCTTATATTTGTCCTCCTAGAGACGCTGATCTTTATTTCCACAAAGCTTTAACAGACAAAGGTGCTTTTTAATTCGTTGATGTAAAGGCTCTTGCAAAAAGTTTTAGCAAAATAGAAACCTGACTTATTCTAAAAAACAGTAGATTAATTCCTAGCTTATTTTGCTAACTTGCATGTTATTACCTCTTATATGTTTATAATAATAAAAAACTAAAGAGGCACCTACACTAACTATCTATCACCGTTGAACTCGAACTTAAGCCGCACTAATAGGCTGTAACTGTTTCATTGCCGATGTCAAAATATGGACATGCGGGGTGTTATTAGTTTTGAAAACATTGTTAATTTTCTTAACATTGTGCGTTATTTTTAAATCTAACGAAAACGTCAATTTTATTATAATAAAACAAGATTGTATGACACGTATTTTACTACTCTCACTAAGCTTTTTAATGTTTAGTGTTCTGGCAGTTGCTCAGACCGCCATCTACGGTAAAGTGACAGATGAAGAAACCGCTGAGGATCTCATCTACGCAAATATCGTATTAGAAAAGAATGGTGTCTTCGCGGCTGGAGGTTCTACGGACTTTGAGGGCAACTATAGTATACCTGTAGACCCTGGTACGTATAACGTAAAAATCTCCTACACGGGATATCCTGACCGACTTATCACAGATGTAATTGTGAAAGCTGGTCAAAGTACTAAACTTGATATTGCCTTAGCACAAGGTATCAATATCGAAACAGTTGTGGTTACTGGTTATAAGGTACCGCTTATTGAACAAGATAACACCACACAGGGTGGAACCTTGACTAGTGAGCAGATCAGAAACTTACCCACAAAAAACATTTCTGCCTTAGCGGCTACTACAGCCGGTCTTTCTCAGGCTGATGAAGGAGGTGATATCACCGTTCGTGGATCACGTGCAGATGCAACCGATTATTATATCGATGGTATCCGGGTACGAGGTTCTGCGAGTTTGATTCCTCAATCAGAGATTGATCAGTTACAAGTAATCACAGGTGGTATTGAAGCTCAGTATGGTGATGTGACAGGGGGAATTATCTCGATCACAACCAAAGGACCTTCTGCTAAATTTGGAGGTAGTTTGGAGTTAGAGACATCAGAGTACTTAGATGACTACGGTTATCAACTTGGTTCTTTTAACTTAAGTGGCCCTATCCTCAAGAAGAAATCTACCGGAGAGTCTATTTTAGGATTCCGGGTAGCTGCACAGTATCGTTATAATAAGGATGATGACCCTCCTGCGACAGATACTTATGTAGCAAAAGATGAAGTACTTGCGGAGTTGGCGGAAAATCCGGTTACTATTGTTGGTGGTTCTAGAATTGCTGCTGCAGAGTTTTTGACTAATGACGATGTGGAAATTATGGATTTCCAACCAAACGAAGAATCAACAAGAATTGATATTACAGGTAAATTAGATGCTCGTTTAAGTAAAGCAATCGATGTAACTTTCACAGGTTCTTATTCTTACTCTGAAAATCAATTTACGCCAGGTACTGGCTTTGGAAATAATAGCTGGCAATTACTAAACTCTGCTAATAATCCAATTGATTATAATACTCGATATAGAGGTAACTTCCGTTTCCGTCACCGTTTGGGAGGTGCTGGAGTTGCAACAGATGAAAGTGGAGAAGCAGCAAAGAAAGCATCAGTAATTCAAAATGCCCAGTATACACTTCAATTCGGATATGAAAAAGATTTGAACGAATTGAATGACCAACGTCATCAGGAAAACCTGTTTGATTATGGTTATATCGGTCAATTTGACAGAGAGTGGACAGCAGTTCCTACGCTTCAAAGTAATTTTAGCGGAGCTGTTGAGATTCCAGGTACTCCATTTAGAATTGCTCATGGGGATTATCAGGAAAATTTCACCGGTTATACACCTGGTGCAATTAACCCGGGCTTAGTTAATTATAATAATAACATTGATGTTAGTGATCTTAATAGCTTTGTTGTTATTAACGGACAATTTCAGGCAGATGTAACCAATGCCTGGGATATGTGGACTAATATCAACCAGATTTATAACTTATCCAGAAAAAGAGATAACGACTTATATACATTTACTGCTAATAGTTCTTTTGACTTCCTTCCTGGAGGTTCTGAAAAAGGTCGCCACTCTATTCAGTTTGGTATTTTATATGAGCAGCGATTTAACAGACAGCATGAAATAAACCCGCGTGGTCTATGGCAAGTTGCTGATCAACAGGTTAATCGTCACATCTTAGGTATTGATACTTCTAATGTAATAGGTACGTTTGAGGCAGATGGTTTTATTGGTGGTTTGTTAGAGCAAATTAATGGAAATAGTACACTGGATCAATTTGGAACATTTGTTAGTGAAGATGCCGTAGCAGGTAACCTATTCTACCAAAACGTTCGAACGCTTACCGGACAGGCAGTTGGAGAGTATGTTAATATAGATGCTCTAGACCCAAGTTCTTTGAGCCTTGGTATGTTTGCAGCACGAGAGTTAACAGATGCCAACTCTGTACTTGGCCTCGATTATTACGGATATGATTATACCGGTCAAAAGTTAGGGAATGACGTAACTTTTGATGATTTCTTCTCTGCGAGAGATGCTAATGGTATTCGTACTTTACCGGTAGCAGCTTATCAACCTATTTATTCTGCAGCATACATTCAGGATAAATTTACATTCAAAGATATCATCTTCCGTGTAGGTTTACGTGTTGATCGTTTCGATGCAAATACAAAAGTATTGAAAGATCGATTCTCACTATATGAAGTACAAACTGCTGATGAGTTCTATGGTGGAGTACTACCTGCTGGTGTTGAAGGAGACTTCCGAGTATATACTGAAGATGCTGATTCTGATGTAGTAAAAGCATTTAGAAAAGGCGAACAATGGTATTTCGCAGACGGTAGCCCAGCGAATGATGGAAACGTTATCTTTGGTACAAGTGCTGTATTCCCTAGATATAAGCAAACTGAAGCGGGGTCAGTTCCTAATATCCGAGATGAAAGCTTTAATGTGAGTTCTTCATTTGAGGATTATGAGCCTCAGGTTAACTGGATGCCTCGTTTAGCATTCTCTTTCCCGATTTCAGATGCAGCAAACTTCTTTGCTCACTATGATATCCTTGTACAAAGACCTGGTTCACGTAACTTCGCATCCGCATTGGATTACTACTACTTTACGGATCGACCTGATGTGAACAACCCTGATCTACGTCCTGAGCGTACGATTGACTATGAGGTAGGTTTCCAACAGAAATTATCAAACAGTTCTGCGATCAAGATTGCGGCTTACTACAAAGAGCTTCGTGATATGATTCAGGCAAGAACATATTTATATGTACCTGTTGTAGGACAATATGAGACGTTTGATAATCAGGATTTTGGTACAGTAAAAGGATTTACTTTCCAGTATGATTTACGTCGTACTAATAATATCCAGTTGACAGCGAACTATACGTTACAATTTGCTGATGGAACAGGATCAAACGTAACTTCCTTCCAGGGAGCTTCTGCAAGAGGTAATATTAGAACGCTTGCACCATTAAGCTTTGATGAAAGACATCGTATCGTAACAACTATTGATTACCGTTACGGTTCTGGAAAACGATATAATGGTCCTCAATTATTTGGTAAAGATATTTTTGCTAGCGCAGGATTAAACTTACAGGCAATTGCGGTTTCTGGTCGCCCTTATACTGCGACTACTCTTGCTAATCAGTTTGGTGGTTCAGGACGAAGAGGACAAATTAATGGTGCTCGTCTTCCTTGGAACTTTACACTTAATCTACGAGTAGATAAGTCATTCCAGTTGACTAAGCCAGAAGCAACTCGACCATTATCACTTAATGTTTATCTACGGGTACAAAACTTGTTAGATCAGCGTAATGTATTAAGAGTATTCTCTGCTTCCGGTTCACCATCAGATGATGGATTCTTGGCTTCACCAAGAGGACAGGAAACGGTTAATAATATTTCTCTTGATCGGGTTGAATCATTTTTGTCTTCTTACCAATGGAGAATCCTTAACCCTGATTTTTATTCGCTTCCACGAAGAATCTTCATTGGAGCGGAGTTCTTCTTCTAAAAAACGAATGAGTATTTAGATAAATAAAAGATAAACTATTATGCGTTATTTAAAATATTTAATGATCTGTTTGCTTAGCATGAGTTGGACTACACTCTTGCAAGCGAACATTAACCCGGATTTGCACAACTCTGCTGCTTCTGATCAGCAAGTTGCATCCTTCCGGGAAGATTGTGCGAACGCCACTTCTCAAACAGACTTGGACATTAATAATGTTCGGGCACGACTTCTAGTCGGTGGAGATATTTGGTGGGATGGAGGTAACGGTTTGTACGTTATTCCTAAGCCACCTGAGGGTTCGACACAACAAGCAGTTTCTTCACTATTCGCTGGTGCGGTATGGTTAGGAGGTTTGGATGAAGGTTTAAACCTTAAAGTAGCTGCACAGACTTATGGTACTTCTGGTGGTGCCTCTGATTTTTGGCCTGGGCCATTGACAGAGATTGGTACTGTTGGAGCTGATACCTGTGCTGACTGGGATAAATTCTTCCGGGTAGCTGGAGCGAATATCGATCAGCATATTGCAAAATGGAACAGAATAATCGATGAAGGTGGCGATGAAATGGATGTACAGGAAATCCCTGATGACATACTAGGATGGCCAGGTAGTGATAATCCATTTTTCTTTGATATTCATGATTTTGATCTACCAGCACGTGCAAGCCAAGGGTTTGCTCCATTTCATGATGAAGATGCGGATGGACGTTATAACCCAACAAAGGGAGACTACCCGGTTATCGAAATTCGTGGTTGTGAAGAAGAGACACCTCAGTATGGTGATGAAATGATTTTCTGGATCTATAATGATGCAGGTAACATTCACACTCAATCAGGGGGTGATGCGATTCAAATGGAAGTACAGGTGGAAGCCTTTGGTTATGCGACTAACGATGAGGTAAATGATATGACCTTCTACCGTTATAAGCTAATCAACTGGGCGATTGAGCCGATTGATAGTACTTATTTTGCGATGTGGATTGA
>JAHDHW010000002.1:80011-160307 GCA_020631105.1 Saprospiraceae bacterium
TAATCAACTGGGCGATTGAGCCGATTGATAGTACTTATTTTGCGATGTGGATTGACCCGGATTTAGGATGTTACCTTGATGACTACATTGGTTGTGATACTGCTTTGAGTTTGATGTATGTATATAACTCTGATGCACTTGATGGTGTATCAAGTTGTAGTGATTGTCAAGGGGTAGCAACTTACTGTGAAGATATCCCGATGCTTGGGGTGGATTACTTCCGTGGACCATTAGGACCAAAGATCTTCATCAATGGTGTTGATGCTAGTGCAGGCTTACGTAATCCTGGTATTGGTGAAGTTGCAGATACGATCCTTGAGTTGGGAATGACAGCCTTGACCTACTATAATAATGGTGGTACACAGCCTACTCCAACTCCAGGTACAACAGATCCTCAAACGGGTGTACCGCAACAGTTTTACAATTATATTTCTGGTTCTTGGCAGGATGGAACACCATTTACTTATGGTGGTGAAGGATATAATCCTGGAAGTACAGAATTTATCAACTTTGCATTTACAGAATCTCCGGATGATCCTAATGGTTGGTCAATGTTCCAGGAGAACCTTCCGGATGGTGACCGACGTACAATCCAGGCTTCTGGACCTTTCCGTCTAGATCCTAGTGCGAAGAATGAGTTGATTATCGGAGTTGTTTGGGTACCAAATATTGACTACCCAGGTCCATCTACTCGTCGTTTGATTACAGCGGATGAAGTTGCTCAGGCATTATTCGACAACTGTTTCGATATTACGGACGGACCTGATGCACCAGATGTTTGTTTTGTAGAGCTAGATGAAGAAATCATCATTGCACTATCTAATGAGGAAACATCCAATAACTTTAGAGAAGAATACGCGGAAATCGATTTACGTGCTCCTCCATCTTTACCAGAGGAGGAGAAGCAATACCGTTTTGAGGGATATAAAATTTTCCAACTGATCTCTCCAAATATTGAAGATTTCGATAATCCAGACGAAGCTCGTTTGATTTATCAGGTTGATATTAAAAATGGTATTGGAACGATCTATAACTGGGTAGAAACAGAAGTAGATAATCCGATTCCAGGAGGTAACGCTATATTTGAGCCTACTATTAAAGTTGAAGGCCAGGACGAAGGAGTATTACACACATTTAGTGTAACGGAGGATCAATTTGCATCAGGAGATAGTAGAGCCTTGATTAATCATAAGAAGTATTACTTCTCAGTAATTGCTTATGCACATAATGAATGGCTACCATTTGATAATACTGTACCTCCAACTGGTGAAGGACAGAAAACACCTTATCTGGAAGGACGTCGTAATATCGGACCAGAATCAGGTATTGATGGTTACACTGTTATTCCTCGACCAATCGTAGATCGTTCTCTTAACGCAAGTTATGGAGATGGACCAATCGTAACCAGAATCGAAGGTATCGGTGCAGGTGGAAACTTCCTCGACGTTTCTAAAGAAACTCGTGAGGCTATGCTTTCTGGTGATTTTGATGGTCGTATTACTTATACTGCAGGAAATAGTCCTATTAAAGTACAAGTGTACAATCCATTAGATATTGTGGATGGTGACTTTGAATTAATCTTCGATGATGGTAATGATAATAATACCCTAGATGACGGTGCTCGATGGATTCTACGTGAGGTTTCAACTGGAGATGAAGTGATCTCTGAAGAGACGATCGATGACTTAAACGAGCAAGCTCTAGCACAATACGGATTCTCTATTAGTATCGGACAAACTGATGATGCTGGTGATTTAGGTGAAGGAAGAAATGGAGCGATCGGATTCGATTTGGTTTATGATGATCCAAATGCAGAACAATGGTTTGCTGCTCTACCGGCACAGGCAGGTATTCCTTTCAACTACATCGCTAATAATGTTACGCAGATCGATGGAGATCGTACCTTAACGAATATCGCAAATGGTTTGGTTGTACCATACCGAAGTGTTGGTATTAGTTTGACTACACCATTGATTACTCCAGCTTGGGTAAACAGTGCGAATGGAACTGCAAATACTCAGAACCCATTAGGAAGCTTGAATAATGTAGATATCGTATTTACTTCTAACAAAGATCTTTGGAGTAGATGTGTAGTTGTAGAAACTGCTAATGATTTCTACTATAATGGTTTAGGTATTCCTACTGAAGGAGATGCTCAAAACTTTGAACTACGTCAATCACCGTCAGTAAGCCGAAGTGGTGGAGATGTACCAGATGAAGATGGATCAGGAACAACTGGTCTTGGTTGGTTCCCAGGTTATGCTGTGGATGTAGAATCAGGTAAGCGATTGAATATTTTCTTTGGAGAAAATTCAACCTACGATTGTGACGCAGTACCAACCTTCTGTGATGATCAAACATTATCCAGAGAACAATTGACAGGAAGAGACATGATGTTTAATCCTACTTCTGATGTTGTACTTGCAGAGGTCGCTAATTTACCGGGGATTTTCCCTTACGGATTTGTATCAGGTGGACAGCACTTCTTCTATGTGACAGATCAGGAATATGATGGCTGTGAAGCTATCGCTGAAGGATTACAAGGAGGTACTTTTGATAAGCTTAATGTAATTAAGCGAATCAAATGGACTGGATTCCCTTTACTTTCACCGGATGCTAGCTTACTATCATACGGAGACGGATTAATACCTGCTGATCTAACGATGAAGCTTCGTGTAGATAATCCATATAAAGCGGAAGTAGTCACAGGAGAGAATAATGGATTGAATAAGTACTTATTCTCTTTCAATGGAGCTGCTGCTGATGCTGCGGATACACCAGAAGAGATAGAGAATCAACTTGATGCGATTAGTGTTGTTCCTAACCCTTACTACGGTTATTCAGCATACGAAACGAGTCAGTTCTCTAATATCGTTAAGATTACTAATCTTCCTGCAAAATGTACAGTAACGATCTTTACTTTAGATGGAAAGTTTGTCCGTCAATACGTTCGAAATGAAGAACGTGAAGCGAAAGATCTCAATTTTGCACCGATCGAAAGAGATCAGATTACGCCAGCATTGGAGTGGGACTTGAATAACAATAAAGGAATTCCAGTTGCCAGTGGTACTTACCTTATCCATATCGAAGCAGAAGGATTGGGAGAGCGCGTAATTAAGTGGTTCGGTATTGCACGACAGTTCGATCCAACTGGTTTATAAGATTTTAATTAATAGTGATGAATCTCAACTTAGTTGAGATTCATCACTCATTCAATAGCAGAAAAAATATTTAACATGAATAAATTCTTTTACACCTTTCTAGCACTTTTGCTAACTGTAGGTAGTATAGAATGGGCACACGCCGGAAACCCTGATCGTCAAGGGGAAGCGGGAGCTGCTCAATTATTGCTCAACCCTTGGGCTCGATCGGCTGGTTTGCATACTATGACGATCTCTAATGTCTCGGGTGTTGAAGCGATGCGTATCAACCCGGCAGGAGTTGTACGGGTAAATAAAACAGAATTTGTAGTAGGGAATACTCGCTACCTTGATGGTACAGATATTACATTAAACTCATTTGGACTTGCTGCTAAAGTAGGTAAGAATGGTGCTTTCGGCCTTAGTATTATGGCCGTTGATGTTGGAGATATTCCAGTGACTACTGCAGAACAACCACAAGGTACTGGAGCAACTTTCTCTCCATCTTTATTTAATATGGGATTAGGTTATAGCCATATCTTTGAGAATAAAGTATCTGTAGGTATCGTCGCAAGAGTTGTTTCTGAGTCGACTGCTGATGTAGGCGCTTTTGGAATGGCAATTGATGCGGGGGTTCAGTATGTTACTGGTCCTCAGGATAACTTCAAATTCGGAATTGCTTTGCGTAATATTGGTACTCCAATGAAGTTTACCGGACAAGGTCTTACGATCCAGGAGCAAAACCCTGATGGTCAGATCAGTTATGAGTTAACTTATTTCCAACGTGCACAGCAGTTCGAGTTACCTTCAACTTTGAGTATTGGTGGTTCTTACGATTTCTTGATCAATCCTAAGAATAAATTGACAGTTGTAAGTGCTTTTACATCTAGTTCATTTTCACAGGATCAGATCGGAGCAGGTGTAGAATACACCTTCAATGATATGGTAATGCTACGCGGTGGCTATAAATACGAACTAGGTTCGTTTGAAGATGACGGAGTTCGTGCACCTATTTATACAGGTGTAAGTGCTGGAGTATCAATCAATGTACCTGTACGTCGTGGTAGTACTACTAAGTTTGGAATCGACTATGCATATCGTCATAGCCGTATCTGGAATGGTACTCATAATATTGCAGTACGAATTAACCTATAGTGAATTTATGGCTGTACAAGGCCATACTATTTACAATATGATATAAAATGCCTATCTTTGAGGCATTATAATGATTCAAGAACGTTTCTATCAGTATGGTAGAAACGTTCTTGGCTTATAGAAGGGAGGCCACCAAGAACATATTTATTCGCAGGCTAACAACCGCAGAACTAATGGCGTTCCAAAGCGTTTTTCTTCCAGAATCGGTGAAGTTGATTTCTAATTAACCATAAGGTACCGATCGATTTAGAATGAGGATAGAATCCGATTTTCAAGTCGCTTCATTTTTGGAAAAACGCAATGCAGTATCAAAATCTGAATACTGTTTTTACCTTTAGAATTTTCGTGCTTCTTAGGGTAGTCCTCGCGAGGATCGATGATCCTCCGGCGAAGCCGAGAATTGAATTTTTAAAACTGTGTAATTATGTCAGAAAATACTTATTTAACAAAAGAAGGATACGAAAAACTTACCGAGGAATTGGAAGTGTTAAAAACCACAGAGCGGCAAAAAATTGCTGCCGCAATCGCAGAAGCAAGAGAAAAAGGCGACTTATCAGAGAATGCAGAATATAAAGCTGCAAAGGATGAACAAGGTATGCTTGAAATGAAAATAAGCAAACTGGAGACTAAGCTCGCAACAGCAAAAATCCTCGATACAACAAATATTGATACCTCACAAGTAAATATCCTTACTACGGTAACAATCCGTAACCTGGCGACTAAAAAGGACTTAACTTATACTTTGGTGCCTGAAGCAGAGGCAGATCTAAAAGCTAAGAAAATTGCTTCTAAATCACCAGTAGGCAAGGGACTGCTTGGTAAAAAGATTGGTGAAATCGCAGAAGTAGAAACACCAAGAGGAATCATTAAATTCGAAATTGTCAATATCACCCTATAAATACTATGGCTAGTATTTTCAGTAGAATTGTTAATGGGGAAATCCCCTGCCATAAAGTTGCGGAATCTAATAAGTACCTCGCTTTTTTGGATATCAATCCTTTAGTAAAAGGACATACTTTGGTTATCCCAAAAGAAGAAGTCGATTATATCTTTGATTTAAACGATGACCTACTCGGAGGCCTAATGGTCTTTAGTAAAAAAGTGGCCAAAGCGATCGAAAAGACTTTTCCATGTGAGCGAGTCGGTGTTTCGGTAATTGGATTAGAAGTGCCTCATGCTCATGTTCACCTAATCCCTCTACAAGGGATGGGGGATATGAATTTTTCAAACCCCAAGCTTGACCTTTCACAAGAAGAACTCGCCGAGATCGCTATCCAAGTTCAAAAGAACTTTTAGCATTGTAGAGTAAAGTGCTAAAAGTTCTTAGGTTAATCCATTCCTGAGCTTACCTTTCGCTTAATTCGTATCTTTACAGTATGACTAATACCCGTCGCATATTAGGTGTTGATCCAGGGACGAATTTTCTGGGTTACGCAGTGATCCAAGTCCAAAAAAATAAACTAACCATAGTTAAAATGGGGGTGGTCAAAATGAAGCATCTCGAATCGCAACCTCTAAAGCTCAAAAAAATATTTGAGAGGTTAACAGAAATTATAGGCTCTACCTCGCCAGATGAAATGGCTATTGAAGCGCCATTCTTCGGAAAAAATGTACAGTCAATGTTAAAACTTGGACGGGCACAAGGGGTCGCGATAGCTGCAGGAATTACCAAAGATGTAGAGATTACTGAATACTCCCCTAAAAAGATTAAACAATCAATCACTGGTAATGGTAATGCTTCAAAAGAACAGGTAGCAGCAATGCTCGCTAATATCTTGAAAGTGAAATTAGATGAACAAACCTTAGATGCTACGGATGCTTTAGCAACTGCGGTATGTCATTATTTTAAATCCAGTAGTGCATTATCAGGTACAAAACGATATAACGGATGGGATAGCTTCATTAAGGATAATCCTGACCGTGCGAAAGGGTAACATTCAGCTCTTTCCTTATTAATAATAAACACGAATACCTTTGCTTAAATTTCTTGATAACCGATTACTCAACTTGATCATTAAGCTGGTCGTTGGATGTCTACTCTTTTGGGTGCTCTATCAGGAAATTTTTGCAAAAGAAGATATTGACCGGATTTGGGCAACCTTCTTGGAGCGATGGCAAACCCAGCCTTTGGATTGGTTAATTGCGGTATTATGCTTAATGCCGATCAATTGGATTGTTGAAAACCTCAAGTGGCGAGTACTCTTAAAAGATATTGAGGCCTTAAGCTTTATACAATCACAAGCTGCGATTTTTGCCGGCGTCACCTTTAGTATATTTACGCCTAATCGAGTCGGAGAATATGGTGGACGTATTTTATTTGTAAAAGCAGAAAATAACTGGAAAGCGGTCATCGCAACATTGGTTGGTAGTTACAGTCAGTTACTAGCTATTTTAAGTTTTGGAGTTCTGGGCTTTGGATTATATATGTCCGCATATTTTGAGTTAGAAAAAACACTTTTGCGGAGTGTACTATTTTTAAGTATTACCCTAGTATTGGTCTTGCTCTTCTGCTTTTATAATATATCGCTGTTGATCCCTTTAGGTCGAAGACTACCATTTGCCAATCGTCTTCGCGGCTTGGCGCGCAATGTCAATGTATTACGATCTTACGATAATACAACATTGAGTAAAGCACTCTTTTACGCGGTCTTGCGTTATCTAATCTATACGTTACAATATTATTTGATTTTGAAGTATTTCGCGATCGATGTTGCTGTCCTAGAAGGCTTTGCAGGGATTGCGACAATTTACCTTTTCCAAACTAGTATCCCCCTGCCTCCACTGATGGGACTAATTGCTCGAGGGAATCTGGCAGTACTGATCTGGACAAATTTTAGTGAGGATCAGCTCGGGATATTAGCAGCAACTTTTATACTTTGGATCATTAACTTAATTTTACCGGCGATCATTGGAAGTCTGTTTATTAGCAATGTGAATATTGCAAGATCCCTGGGGATTGGAAGACAGTCGTCAAAAGATGAAGCTCCATGATCTAAAAAAATAGACTCTTTATAAGAGAATATTGTAATTTGAAAATAAATTTAGCCTTATGCTCAAGAAAATATTAATTGGTCTTGGATTGATAGCAAGTTTAGTACTTGTATTTTATTTGACACGTGCGTACTACACCTGGTCGGATAATATCAAAGCGGAAGAACAATCTGAGGTACTCATGGAAAAAGTAAAAACGGTTGCAAAGCTAGTGACCGTCGAAGGATATTTTTCCGAAGTTTATTCCTATCAGGATTACTGGAAATTTGACCTGTCCTGGTTTCAAAAGAAAGCACTAATCCGGGTGAAAGCGAAAGTATCTGTAGGATACGATTTAGGTAAAATGAGTATTGAAGCGCTTCCGCAACAAAAGAAAATAGTTATCAGTAATTTACCGGATCCTCAAATTATATCTATCGATCACGATCTTGATTATTATGATCTGGATGAAGGGTCATTTAATTCTTTTGACAAAGATGACTATAATAAGATCAACTCCAACGCTAAAGAAAAAATCAGACAGGCTGCCGAGGCTAGTGATATATTTCTAACTGCTGAAACGCAAAGTAATGAGATGTTTGAGCTGATTCAGTTTATAGTTGAAGGCGCGGGCTGGGAGTTGGAGTATACCCCACGAATCGAGCAAACTGACACCTTACCTCAGTAGCATGAAGCATATTGATTACAAGGAGTTAAAAGTGTGGGAGAAAGACAAGATTCCGTTTCAATTGATTGATGTACGAGAACCTGAAGAACACGAATCCTTTAATATTGGAGGGGTGCTTATACCGCTTTCAGAAATTCGAATGGCTGTCCAACAAATAGCCATGGATCGACCAGTGGTTTTTTATTGTAAACGAGGTATCCGTAGTCAGATCGCAATTCAGAAATTACAACGAATATTACCCAAAGGAGATTTTTATAATTTATCCAATGGTATTATGCTCATCACTGAGTAGAATTATACACGCTTAAATTATCGCTGAATTATTTTTAGGATTCGCTGATCGCTGCGCTGCGAGAAATCTGTCGCACGAAATATTCCTCCAGTTTTCCCTCTTTTATCCAGTCTCTAATTAAGAAAAACAAAAAGCCTTTCAGGATTAATGCAATGCCAATAATATAGGCTTCATAGGCCGGACCGCTTTTAGCCGTACTGAAGAATAATACATAAGCGATCTGAATGATGGCATAACTATAAAGCGGAAGTAAAACGAGCCGATTTACCCGTAAGTAATGGCTCTCCAAACGACCAAAGAAATAAAGCATCACGATTACGTTACTATATCCTAAAAGATAAGTTCCCATCCCGTCAATTACACCTAAGTTATAATATCTATCCAAAATAGATAACATCGAACTGATGCACAATCCAATAGTAAAGACAATTAAGTACCGATAAAATTGCTTGAGTGATTTTTCAGAACTCGCCCTTGGTACACTTTCGACATCCATTACCGAAAATAAATAAGCGAAGCAGATGGAACTGAGAATCGTTAGTATATCAGAGAAGGATTGGGCGTAAGGATTCGCGTTAATGCCAACTCCGTAGATCAACCAAAACCAACCATATAAAATTGTAAAACTCAACCAGAGGTATTTCCAACCGGAAAAAAACTGACTGAGTACCTGCCGGGCTTCCACATTTGTGGTTCCGGGACTAGCCACTTTATCCCTTCCTCCAAAATCAGAAAACCGGGTCATCAAATAGAATAATAAAACTACGATCGCTTGAATAGCGGATGCTATAAGTTGACCATCTTCGGAGTGCTCTGAGGTGAGGTCTGCGGGAGGAAGTCCAGTTATCAGGGGCAATAACCAGGTTATAATAAGAAGAAAACCTGAGAAGATTAAAACCTTATGGAAAGGATTAAAACGGAATAGCTGTTGCCAGTTGGATACCCGAAGTTTTTGTTGATTGTCCTGTAAGAATGCTCTATAGCTTTTATATCCCAGACTACCCGCAATTGCTTCAAGTTTGCTAGTCGACGGATTGTTTTTCCCTTGAAACCAATTCTGAAGACTTTTATTCAAACTTTCTCGAGAAGAAGAGAAATTAGGGTCATGTTGAATCAGAAAAGAACTCAATTGCTGTAAGTCATAATTCTCCAGATGCTGATAGTCTTTTGTGTCCAATACCTTGGAGCACAAAGATTTGAATAGTAAATCAAGTTCAGCAGTCCGTTGAGGAAGCGACATAATGGTCAGTTAGCGTACTTTTCTAAGTTTTTCTAAGCTTAAAATAAGCCTCTTTGGCCTAAAGCTAATACTTTTTTAACGGCAGAAACCCTTGTATAGTAAGCATTGGAAGCATTTTAAAAGAAAACGGAGGGTGTATTCTTGCTTTTCCAGCCTTTTCCGGCCTAATTCACAAAATTAAAGGGTAGAGTAGTCCTGATCTTTTAGTTAAATGGGCTATTTTTAACAGATACGAAAAACATACTTTAATTCAAGTTAATAAAACCATTGTATGAGTACGAAAACATTAGATAGCACGCTAAGGAATCAGCCACAGTTTTTTGGCCACCCGATTGGGCTTTTTATTCTATTCTTAACAGAAATGTGGGAGCGTTTCTCTTATTATGGAATGCGGGCAATATTAGTTTTATACCTGGTCGCTGAGACAGGTTCTGATAACCCTGGATTGGGTTGGGCAAATGATAGTGCCATTGCATTGTATGGTTGGTATACGATGTTTGTTTACGTTGCATCTATTCCGGGGGGGATTATAGCGGATAAGCTGTTAGGACAGAGGAAATCGGTATTTGTAGGAGGAATGCTTCTGGTAGCAGGACACAGTGTGCTTGCCATCGAACAAATGTGGGCCTTTTACGCAGGATTAGTGTTAATTGTGATGGGAGTAGGGATGCTAAAGCCAAATATCTCAACAATGGTAGGAGGGCTTTACCCTAAGAATGAGCAAAATAAGAGAGATATGGGATTCTATATTTTTTACATGGGGATTAACCTTGGAGCTGCGGCTGCGGCTTTAGCGGTTGGGTATGTAGGTGAAAATATAGGATGGCACTGGGGGTTTGGAATGGCTGGAGTCGGAATGGCTTTAGGGCAATTAACGTACTGGTACGGTCAAAAATACTTAAGCCATGTTGGTAACTTGGTAGTAGATGACAGACCAGACGAAGAGAAAGGAGATAGTGGAAATTTAATATCTGCTATCTTTAGTCATACGAATTCAATTATTGGCTTCGCCCTATTCGTTGTTTCGGGTCTTGCTTTATGGTTTACAACCGGAGCCTGGGACTATGGTTTGTTGATTATTGGATTGGCCTTCGCTGTTGGTGTTGGTATTGTGGTGTATAATGATGGAAATAAAGTAGAAAAGGATAGAATCCTGGTTACTTATCTCTCGTTTTTGATAATCATTATTTTTTGGGGAGCATTCGAGCAAGCCGGAGGATTATTAAATGTTTATGCAGCACAAAAAACAGATCTTTCTCTGGGCAGTTTTGAAGTTCCTGCAAGCTGGTTCCAATCTGTAAACGCCATATTCATTTTGATTTTTGCAACTATAGTTGGTAGTTTTTGGGTGTGGTGGAAGAATCGTAAAAAAGAATCTTCTTCATTATTCAAAATGGCGATTGGAGTAATCATCATGGGATGGGGCTTTTTCTTTATGTCTATTGCTAGTTCAGAAGTAGTAGCTAATGATGCTGGAGAAATCCTTCAAAAATCAGGAATGCAATGGTTAGTATTAGCTTATCTTTTTCATACTTTGGGTGAGTTATGCGCTTCCCCTGTAGCTTTATCTTTTATTACGAAGCTTGCTCCGGAACGATGGATGGCTTTTATGATGGGAGCATATTTTGCGGCTACTGGCCTTGGGAATAAGGTCGCCGGACTACTCGGAGAATCTGCATCATCTCTGGGAGAATATACCATCTTTACAGGCATCGCTATATTCTGTACTATTTTCGGTGTCCTTGTAATTTTAATTTTGAAACCTTTAAAAAGATTGACACACGGAGCTGAAGAAATAGAGCGAGAAGCGGATGAATCTGAAGGCTTTGAAATGGCAGACCCAAGATTAGAAGAATAATTTTATACAAAACGAATCAACCATATTTTAAAATCAAATTAGAAGGTTAATGGACACGAGAAATGATTTTTTTTCTGATAAGAATAAGGTGCTAGGGCACCCTTCAGGATTATTTGTACTGTTTTTTACAGAGATGTGGGAGCGGTTTTCCTATTATGGAATGCGCGCAATATTGGTGATATTCCTGACGGCGGTAGTTACAGACCCCAATAATCCAGGATGGGGTTGGGATACCTCAGCAGCTCTTTCTTTACTCGGAACCTATGCATTATTTGTATATCTGACACCTATTGTCGGAGGATATCTCGCAGATAAAATTATCGGATATCGGATGGCCGTGGTCATAGGTGCACTGTTAATGACACTTGGACATGCTTCGATGGCAATTGAAACGCCTTTATTCCTTTATATAGGTATCACATTGCTGATCTTTGGAAACGGTTTTTTCAAGCCAAATATGACTTCCATTATATCGAAAATGTACGAAGGGAGAGATGAAAAGAAGGATGGAGCATATAATATTTTCTACATGGGAGTAAACGCAGGAGCGTTTTTAGGAATTATGCTTTGTGGATGGGTAGGAGAGAAGGTCGGATGGTCTTACGGTTTTGGACTAGCAGGAATTTTTATGTTTTTGGGCATGCTTCAATTCTATTTTGCTCAACCTCTATTTGGTGAAATTGGCGATAAACCAAATCCGAGTGAAGATGATGCTGTCGCAGATAAAATTGTTGATGCTACTGCCGGGGAGTCAGTGAAGTTGAATCCATTTTTACCAGTAGATTATGCTTTGACAGGGGTTTTTATAGTTTCAGCATTGATTTTCATTTTTAATGACCCGCTAAGTAAAATTGGAGGAATTAACACCCTGAATTTTTCTGTTTTTGGGATGACTGATTCTTTGTTTTTCGCACTCTTGGCCGCAATATCATTTATACTGTTGTTGGTTATCAGAATACCCCGATATACTCGGATTGAGCGAGATAGAATGATTGCTTTTACAATATTCTGTTTGTTTACGGTATTCTTCTGGGCGGCCTTCGAGCAGGCTGCAGGATCAATGCCAATCTACATTCGAGATTTTACAGATAGAGTATTAGAAGGAGGAGCCGCTACTACTTTCAAGATAGTAGACTTACTGGTTACAGTAGTACCTCTAATCGTTATTACTTATGTACTCTCTATGTTATTCAAAAATACTTATGCTAAGATTGGCTTGTCTAATATTATTTTAGGATTTAGCTTTCTTATTGTATGGGCGATAGTTGCCTATAAATTATACATAGAGTTTCAATCCTCAGAATCGGAAGTACCAATTACTTGGTTTGCAATTTTGAATTCATTATTCATCATTATTTTTGCACCGCTGTTTACGAAATGGTGGGATAGTAGATACAATCCGCCAGCATCGGTGAAATACTTTTTAGGCTTATTCCTATTAGGACTTGGGTTTGCATTTTTAGCATTCGGAGCATGGAGCGTTCCAGCAGGCGCAGAGACTGCCGCCCTAAGTATGGCCTGGATTGTTTTTGCCTATCTTTTCCATACGCTCGGTGAGTTATGCTTATCTCCAATGGGACTTTCTTATTTAAGTAAGTTAATACCTGCAAGAATGATTGCCTTTATGTTTGGTGTATACTATTTAGCAATTGCGATTGGAAACAAGCTAGCACACTATATAGGTGGGGATATAGAGAAAATTACACAAGAATATAGTCTTTCTGGCTTCTTCCTGATTTTTACTATAATTCCTATTGCAATAGGTGTCGTTTCATTAGTGCTGCATCCATTGCTAAAACGATTAATGCACGGCGTCCGATAACAAAACGATCGTCATATAATATTTCAGAAGGAACGCATTGGAATGATGTGTTCCTTCTGAAATTATATTTGGAGGAAAATATAATTGCTACTTTTATCTTAATTTTACGTCATAAGTACAGCAAAAATGCTTTAAAAACGTTATCAATAAAAAATAAAGAAATAATCATGAAAAAACTATTTACAGTATTATCAGTGCTTTTTGTATTTGCACTCGTACCTCAATTCGCTCAGGCTCAAACTGATGTAAAACCTGCTAAAAAGGAAACGGTTAAAAAGGCTGAGAAAGTTACGAAAACGAAAAGAATGGAAAAATCGGAGACCACAAAAGTGAAAAAGTCTACCAAAAAAAATCAGGGGCAGCCGATTAAAAAAGAAGCTAAGCAAGAGGTAAGAAAAAAGTCAACTACCAGAACTAAAATCCCGAGACCTTCAAAAGATAAGCCTGTTCAGGCAGTGGTAAAGCCAATCAATAAAAATAAGAAAGCACCTGAGCGTGTTACACGTAAAAAAGACTAAGGGAACATTCTTTTAGAGCAAGTAAAAAAAAGCCCGTGTTTGATTTCAAACACGGGCTTTTTTATGATGGCAAGCTTTTGTTGGTGCTAAATGATTTTACTTGGTCGAAAATAATTATGACTAATTGGTACTACCAGTTTGATTCTGTTATCTAGAGATAGCCAATGTTTCTGTTATCAATTATTCCCACTGGTAGTACCATTGACCAAATACAATCACTTTGAACCCCTTTTGTTTAAGGCGTTGCTTGCTTCATCCAAATTGCCAAGTTTTCATAACTTTTGAACATCGGATCAATATGAATATAAGTAGAAAGAATTTTATCTGTAACCCATCGGTTTACATAAAGATTCGTTTTACTTTCAGTAGCTGCAGCTTTAATCTTTGAGTAATCCTGAAGTAAGTTTGCAATATGCGGATCAGTTCGGGACTTCAAGTATACAAGCCGATATCCTACTGAACCATCACGATCTTCAAATTCGATAGGATCCGTTAATTCTCCTATTTTTAGATTATCAATCGCAAAGTAAATATCCGGATCAAGGTCTCCCGTTTCAAAGATTGGTTTACCCGTGTTTGGGTTTAATAAATTACCATCATTGTTATAACTTGGGAATTTATCATTGGAGAAATCTTTTACTGCTCTTGAAAAACTGACAGAGTCTGTCTCAACCAATATCTTTACCGAATCCAGGGTGGTCTTCGCTAACTCCAAGTCAGCGGCAGTAATCAAAGGACGTAAAAGAATATGACGCGTATGAATATTATTTCCTCGACGTTCAATCATTTGGATGACGTGAAAACCGAACTCTGTTTCGATGACTTCAGAAATAGAGTCTGGCTCAAGATTGTATGCTGCTGCTTCAAACTCTGAAACGAAAGTACCTCGACGCTGCATTCCTAAATCTCCTCCCAAACGAGCTGTACCCTGATCATCAGAATATATCTTGGCCAATTCTGAAAAGTCTTCACCGTCATTAATTATCCGATCACGGATACCTGCTAATTTTTGACGAGTAGCTTCCCGCTGTTCTTCGTTTACAGATGGTTTGATAACTATTTCGCCGATTTCTACCTCTGAATTAAAATACGGTAAACTATCCTGCGGAATGCTATAAAAGAATTCTTTTACTTCAGATGGAGTAATATTTACATCTCCAATAATAGAGGAGCGCATTCGCTGTACTAAAAGTTGGTTTTCAAGATCGGTACGGAAAGTTTCTTTTACATCATTAATGGACTGACCGTAATATGCTTCAAACTGAGAAACATCATTATTCATATAGGTCAGGATCTGGTCAATTCGAGCTTGGAGCTGTGCCTCAACTTCATCACTTCCTACCTCAATACTATCCAGGCGAGCTTGATTTAATAGTAGTCGATCAGCCAGGAGGTTTTCAAGTATTCTGCCTTTATAACCTTCAGGTAATACACCTTGTTGTTTTTCTAGCAGATCATATTGCTCTTCAACATCAGAAAGTAAAATAAGCTCATTGCCTACAATACCTATTACCTTGTCGATAATCGCCCGGTCATTTTGAGCAAACAAAAACAAGGGTAAAGCAAATAGACAAATGATTATAGGAATACGTTTCATGTATATTATTTTTTTAAACAACTTCTATATAAGTAGTCAGGCGGAGTACTGCCGCCGATTTAATAAAGTCAATTCATCACTTTTACCTGATTCTTTGATGTCGCAACTTCGTACATCTCCTCCTTCTTTTGTTCCAGTAAATTATTCTTACGCTTGTGTAGAATAACTTTACCTGCTCGATCTTCAATGTATTCAATTGGAGGGAAATCTCCGGCAGGTGTTGTATCAAGAATTTTTAAAAAATATCTGAATTCATCGTCGTCTTCCGAAAGATTCCGTTTTGATCGATAATTGTTTTCAGTTAATTCTCCGTTTGGCAAATGAACACTTATTTCTTTTAAGTCATACCATAGACTATCATTCAAAAGGTATAAGGATGCATTTCGGTTACAATAGTCAACCAGTTTTTTGAAGTCCTCTTCTTCATCACTTTTCCACCAGGCTCTAATATCTTCCAAATCTTCTACTGGCTTTGGTAGTTTGATGAATCGGCATTGTAAAATCGGAGAACGCAGTTTGTATTCTTCTTTGTGCTCCTCGTAATGTGCTTGTAATTCCGGTTGAGTGATCGTGGAGTCAAGGTTATTCTCGACTAATAGCTTTTCATAATTATGACGAATCAGTGAAGCTCTGTAATCCCTAACTAATTCATCAATGTTCAAATCTTTAGGGACGTATTTTTCTGCTTCATGCATCATTACCGACTCTCGAATCCATTTTTCAATATAGGCATTAGCAATCTGAGCACTATCGGCAGCAGAAGTTCCCGGCACAATCAAATCATTCAACTCCGAAACAAATAGCGATTTATTATAGGCCTTAGCGATTAATCGGTCTTCTGTATTATTGGACTCTTCGGCACTGCAAGTGCTCATTAGCACAGCTACTAAAAGAGAGCTAAAAATCCACCACAAGGTTGTACGTCTGTTTCGCAAGAGTAGAATTATTTATTTTTGATCGAAATACTAAGCAACAGAACTAAATTATGTATAAGCTATTTTGTTTTTTGAAAATGCTGAGAAAAACAGCCTATACATAATTTCGAACGACAACTTATTTACGAATAAGTCCTTCAAAGACTTCTTTATTTACCTCGATTTTATAAGCATTTTGCAATTCACCTATCCATTGTTTTTCAAGGAAATTTTGATAGTCAGCGATGACAAAACCACGGGCTTCATCCAATTCTTTATTTGCTACTGGCAGTATATCTTCGATTTTGTAAAAAGATACGGCCTTATTTCTTTTGTTAGTTGTGTTTTTAGAAATACTTCCTACTTCGAAGACTAAACCTTCCGGCATTTTAGATTTGCTCTTTTCATAAGTTTTTTCCTCCCTTGTAACAATCTCTTTCTCTTTGTTAACATCCTTCATAAAGCTTTCAGGGTTTTGCTTCCTTGCCAGCTTCTTCAATGTTTCTACCATTGCTGAATGTTCAGCCGGTACGGTATATCTTGATGCTAATGCCCGTTCGTTCCATTTGTAAACATTCTTACGCTTTGCAAAAAATGTTTTTAAACCAGTAGTATCTTGTGAAGCTTTGTCCCAAACTAAAATTTTGGTCGCTTCAAATAACAAAATCCCTTCTTCATATTCTCGCATTAAGGATTTAAACTCAGGGTATTTTTCTTCCAGCTGCATTTCTTCAAAACGAATACAGCTATCATCTACATATTCTTCCAAAAGCATGTCAACTAATTCAGCTTTTTCCATTCGTTTGCCCATTCGCATTCGTTTAGAGTTTCTTTGACAAAAATCCTCAAACTCGTTTAGACTAACCTCTAGTTTTTCATCCGCATTACTTAATGAAAATAATACTTCCTGGTTCCCTTCTTTTGGTGCTTTCCATTTATAAGTTGTAAAGCTGGAATCTAATGAAGAGATCCAATTGGTGTAAAGCACATCATTAACTTTGTAATTGCCCTCTCGTTTAATCCGCTCAATCATAGTATTGCGAGCATTGGTTAAACGATTGAATCGAGGGTTTTTTGACCGGCGTTGATTTTCTTGCATTCTGGTCTGAATACGACGTTTTGCAATATCAAACTCTTCCGTTGGCTTCTTACTGATTCTTTTGACGATATGATATCCAACAGAAGATTTAAAAGGCTCTGTATAAGTACCATCTTCTGACAGTGCAAACGCAGGAATTTCAAAAGGATGTCTTACTCCGATAAAACCAACGTAGCCTCCCTGGTTTGCAGAACGACTATCTTCCGAAACATCCTTAGCTACAGTTTCGAAGTCGGCACCACCTTTTAACTGCTGATAAATTTGATCAATCTTTTCTTTAGCCGCTGCTTCAGTAGTTGCGTCCTTTACTCTAATCAAAATATGAGCAACTTCCATCTGACCAATTGCTGGTCGTTTTTCATTTACTTTCACCAGGTGTAAGCCCGCAACAGTACGGATAGGAGCAGACACTTTTCCGACTGAAGTAGTATAGGCTGCTGTTTCTAAATTATAAAAGCCGTCAGGAAAAGTAGCGTTCAGAAAACCCATCGCGCCCTCTACTTTGGCAGTGTTTTTATCATCCGAGCTTTTCTTGGCTACCTCTTCGAAGCTAAGCCCGGTTTCTAATTGCTGTTGAATACTAGCAATTCGTTTATTTGCGGCGGTAACTTCCGCATCACTCGCCCCTGGCTTAAGGTTAATCATGATATGACTTATATCTACATCATACAAACTACGGTCGTAAGCCTCCTGGATTAATTTATCGGTGACTTCCTTGTCGACCAGATAAGAGTTAGCCAATTGTTTGCGATACCCTGCAAGTTCTTTTTGTAAAGAAGGAATAGTGTCCAGCTTCATATCTTTCGCTCGCTTGACCTTCAGCTTGAAGTTTTTGTATAAATCCAAATACTCCTCCAGAGAAGCTCGGCTGTAGCTTGCCGTATCCATCTTTGACTTTGAATAGATGTAATCGAATTCTGAAACATGGACCGGTTCCCCCTCAACTGTGAATAACACGGGGTCTTGTTGCCCAATTGCCGTATTAAAGGCAATGGTGACAAAAGCGAAAACAAAAATTACGTATCGATACATTTTTACAATATTTAAAGTTTCATCAATTTCTTTAATGTAGACCGAAGAAGGATTAAGCTGAATGCTGCTTTTTTATGCTATTATCCTACCTTCCGTCAAAAGCATCGCAAAATTAGCAATTTATTGCCTTAAATGTTCATTTTGCGCATAAGTCCTTTGACATAGATTTATCTAAACCAAGGGGATATTTTCTTATTCACAGGTCAACGTCTCTCATTTGACGAGACTTGCAAGATACGGCTACGCCGCCAATGGGTGATCCTTAGGTGGTGAAAATAGGCTTAGATCTAGAATTGCGACAATATTAGTCCTGATAATAAACACGCTTTACCCGCTCAGATATCCCTGTAAACACCTCATAAACTAACGAATCAAAGCATTCTGCTAGTACTTCTACTGGCTGATCTTTCCCAAAAATCAAGACTTCGTCCCCTTCCGAAGCTTCTGGAATACTACTAATGTCAATCATGCTCATATCCATACATATGTTACCAATGGTGGGCGCTGGTTTTCCATGGATTAAAACGGAGAAACGACCATTGCCAGCTTTTCTCAGTAGGCCATCTGCGTATCCAATACTGATGGTCGCAATACTTATTTCTTTTGCTGCTTTGCCTTTACGACTATAGCCAATCGTTTCACCAGCAGCAATAGTTTTTATTTGCGAGATAGTAGCTTTTAAGCTTAGGACCGTTTCTAATGCTTGAGTCAATTCTTTATTACTACCAATACCATATAACCCAATACCCAAACGTACCATATCATATTGATGCTGCGGGAATCTAAGAATTCCATTGGTGTTTAAAATATGCTTGATTGGCCGATATCCTATAGTTGCTGCGATCTTTTCGTAGTAAGTATTAAACTTTGTGATTTGATTTTGAGTGAAAGCATCTTGTCCTGGTTCGTCACTGGCAGCAAGATGTGAGAAAACAGATGCAACCTTTACGTAAGGATGAGCCAGTAATGTGGCCAAAAGTTGAGGCAAATCCTTTTCTTCAAAGCCTAAGCGATGCATTCCGGTGTCAATCTTTAAATGAATATTCAAAGATTGCTGATTTGGGAAAAATTGGAGTAGTTGATTTAGTAATTGCTGGCTGTAAATCTCCGGTTCCAGCTTATATTGCTGCAAGAGGTCAAATGTCGCTTGTTCGGGGTTTAGGACCATGATAGGCAAGGTGACCCCGGCATTTCGAAGTTCAACACCTTCGTCGGCGTAGGCTACCGCTAAATAATCTACCTTTTGGAATTCTAAAAGCCGTGCGACCTCATCACTGCCACTACCGTAAGCAGCAGCTTTTACCATGGCCATTAACTTAGTTTGCGGGTTTATAGCCTGGCGGAATGTGCGTAGATTGTGTACCAGAGCATTTAGGTTTACCTCAAGAACCGTGTTGTGACTCTTTTTTGCAAGATATCCTGCGATTCGCTCAAACGTAAAATTTCTTGCGCCTTTCAGGAGGATAATCTCTTCCTGGCTTTGTTTCCAGTTCCCAGAAGAAATATAGGTTTCCGTGCTATCGAAATAATGCTGGTCTTGAATTGTACTAAATTGCTGAAGCATTTTTACTTCCTGACCAATTCCTACGAGCTTTTGGATTTTGTGTTCATCCAGAAGCTTCGCTACCTGTTGGTATAAATCCCGAGACTCAATACCGCTTTGGAAGATATCTGAAAGAATTACAGTCGGACTCAATTGACCGGCCTGTTGTTTTAGGAAATTAAGTGCTACCGCAAGGGAAGTTAGGTCAGAATTGTAGCTATCATTGATCAATGTACAATTATTGATGGCGGCTTTCAATTCAAGTCGCATGGGTAAAGCGTTGAGCTTTTGTATTCGTTGAGTGATAAGTTTATCCTCAAGGTCTAAATGTAAAAGCAATAACCAGCAATGGATAGCATTTTCAACAGAAGCCTCATCTGAAAAAGGGATGGTTATTTGTACAATTTTCCCTTTGTAAAGTGCCTTAATGTGGTACTGCCCACTTTTTGATTTTGCTTCTTTTGTAATGCATAGGTCTGCACTTTTCTTTCTGGACCAACTTAATAATTCTTTATCTGATAGGCTTTTGATCTCCGTATCGATTTCAGGATGATCTTTGCAATAGAGAATGGTATGGCAAGGCTCAAATAATTTTAACTTCTCCTGGATTTTTTGACTCGTTGACTTAAAGCCTTCGTTGTGAGCTTCACCAATATTAGTGAAAATACCTATGCTGCAATTGATAATAGGCGCAATCCTTTGCATTTCGCCAGCCCGCGAAATACCGGCTTCAAATATACCCAAATCATGCTTTTCGTTAATCTGCAAGATGGAGAGCGGAACACCAATTTGTGAATTATAGCTTCGAGGGCTTCGAACAATTTCATAATCTGCGTGGAGTAACTGAAAAAGCCATTCTTTGATAATGGTTTTTCCATTACTTCCAGTGATACCAATAACGGGCAGATCGAATTGCTGACGATGGAAGCGAGCAAGCTTGTGTAGAGCATCTAGTGTGTCAGATACATAAAGGAAAGACGCATCTGGTTGAAAACGCGAATCAACTTTTTTTGAAACCACAAAGGCACGGATACCTTTATTATAAGCATCATTTAAATAGTCGTGCCCGTCATTTGAATTATTTGAAAAAGCAAAGAAGATAGATTGTAAAGGGAAATCTACCCGTCTGCTATCAAATACTGCTTGAGTAATCAATAGCTCGTCGTCAATAGTGCCAAGCTGCTTCGCACCCAGGATATCCGCAATTTGAGAAAGACGGTACTGCATAGCTTGCTTTATACGTAAAGAATGAATTGATGATTCATGGCCTGAGGTGGCGTAGCCACTTCCTGCTAGCCTTGGTTGAAAGGCATTGATCAGCGAATAATCTTAAAGATCAAAGCCTATATCCCGACGATAATTTTTGCCTTCGAAGCTTATTTGTTCAGCATTCTTATTTGAAATGTCGAGTGCTGTTTTGATATCACTTCCAAAAGAGGTAATCGCCAGGACACGCCCTCCGTTCGTATGAACGGTTCCATCCACAGCTTTAGTGCCAGCATGGAAAACGATACTATCATTAATGTTGTCTATGCCGGTAATAAGCTTTCCTTTTTCGTAAGCTTCAGGATAACCGCCTGAAACTAACATGATTGTTGTAGCTGCCCGTTCATCTTTTTCGATCTTTACAGAAGCTAAGCCACCATTGTCGGTCGCCTGGAATAATTGGACAAGGTCATTTTTAAGCCGAGGAAGTACTACTTCTGTCTCCGGGTCACCCAGTCGGCAATTATATTCTATAACGTAAGGTTCTTCTCCTACTTTGATCAAACCAATAAACACAAAGCCTTGGTATTGAATGCCCTTTTGGTGAATCCCATTAATCGTTGGCTTAATAACCCGATCTTCTACTTTTTTCATGAGCACATCATCAACGAAAGGAACCGGAGAAACGGCACCCATACCACCAGTATTTAAGCCCGTGTCTCCTTCTCCGATTCGTTTATAATCTTTCGCTACCGGAAGAACCTGATAATCTTTGCCATCAGTCAATACGAATACGGAGAACTCGATGCCATCCAAAAACTGCTCGATCACGACCGTCTCGCTGGCTTGCCCAAACTTGCCGCCGAGCATTTCTGTTAAGGCCGTTTTGGCTTCTTCGATGTTATCTATGATTAAGACTCCTTTTCCTGCGGCCAGACCGTCTGCTTTTAGCACGATGGGAGGCGTCTGGGTCTCAATATAGCTTAAGCCAGCTGCTAATGTTTCAGCAGTGAACTCTTGATATGCTGCGGTCGGGATATTAAAATCAGCCATAAACTTTTTAGCATAGGCTTTACTACCTTCAAGCTGAGCACCTTCTTGGGAAGGACCAATTACGATAATATGAGCTAATGCTTCATCTCCTTTGAAGAAATCGTAAATGCCTTCAACCAATGGTGCTTCAGGGCCAATTACACAAAGACTGATCTTGTGCTCTAGCGCAAAAGTTTTTATAGACTCAAAGTCAGATTGATTTAAGGCTACATTAGTCCCACATTGTGCCGTACCGGCATTTCCTGGAAGGATGTATAGATTTTCGCAAAGTGGACTTTGACTCATTTTCCAGCTTAAGGCGTGCTCTCTGCCACCGCTACCAATAAGGAGAATATTCATAGTTTTGTTGTTTTGCCGCGAAGATAATGTAAGTAGGCTCTAATTCTAAATGAAATGGGAAGGTATATGTGATTAGAATGAGAAAACGAAGGCGTTACCAAAGCGTTTTGGAATAAATAGGAATGAAAATTGAATTAATAATATTGGACATGTGTTCTTAGGAAAGGAATGCTATCCTTTTTCTTAATTTTTCCTACCTTCGCCAGACAATTTCGAAGCAAAAAGATGATTTCGTATATCAAAGGACCGATCACCTATAAAAGTCCAACCTATATAATCGTAGAAGCTGGGAGCATTGGATATCAAATCCATATTAGCCTTAATACCTACGCCAAGATTGAAAAGCTTGATACGGTACAAATCCTTACCTATTTACATGTGAAGGAAGATAGTCATACATTATATGGCTTTGCGGAAGAGATGGAACGTGGTTTGTTCACCTTATTATTATCGGTGTCAGGGATTGGTCCAAATACAGCAAGAGTACTCTTGTCATCGATGGAACCAGAGGAAGCAAGAATGGCGATTATTAGTGAAAATGTTGCTGCTTTTAAGAAAGTAAAAGGAATCGGTCCAAAGACTGCGAAACGTATAATTTTGGACCTGAAAGATAAATTATTGAAGGATTCTGGTGAAACACCAGTTATGATTAGCCCGGCAAACAATACTTTGAGAGATGAGGCGTTATCTGCTCTAGTTGCCTTAGGCTTCTCAAAAATCCATGTACAAAAAGCGCTCAATAAAATCCTTAGCGAGCAGCCCGGAACGTTGACAATCGAAGAGTTAATTAAGCTAGCCCTTAAACAACTCTCATAATCGGGTTACCAACAAATCCCTGAAAGTATTTGATGACCAGATATTGCTTTGTCCTTTTTGCAAAGGAAGGTGAAAACTTATTATTCCTTCTTGCGTAAAATCTGAATGCTATAATGTAACCCGTCGTTATGTATTTGGTTCGGACAAATTTAAATATTAAGGATTGTTAAATTTTTTTGACGGGATAAAGGCTTTACGCTTTTCTCGTTATTGATTTGTGTTTTACAAAAGTTGCTGAAATAATATATTGAAAATCAGTTATTTGTAAGATATGAATTATTGAAAGGTTTTGAGAACTAGGCTTTGCCATTCTTGTAAAGTCATTTTTGAAAAATAATTAAGCTATTTGACCACCTCAACGAAAGTGAAGATTGAGGGTACTTTTCCCATGTTTTAATTATGAAGATAGGACATTTTCTACTCTGTACAATGGTAATTTTGGGTGTATTTATAAGCACCGCGGCTAGTTTTGGTAACGGCCACGGTCTTGAAGACCCCTACGCACCAGAATATGTAATGGCACAGGATACTTTCCCCATCCAAGAGCGTTACGGCGATTTTATTAATGATGCTAGCAGTAATCCCTTTGATCTTAATGATCCCGGGATTATCCAGCAAAACGTCGAGTACGATCCCGCCACCGGTTATTATATTATCACCGAGACGATTGATGGTAATTATTATCGCCCGCCGACTTATTTAACATTTGAAGAATATTCACAGTGGCAAGCTGATCAACAACAGCAACAATATTTTGATGAACTCAATAACGTCGCCGGTGGAGATGTCGGGGATAGTGGCCTGCGAGATCCGATGGGCGAAATAGACGTCAAGAAAAGTCTGATTGACCGACTTTTTGGAGGCTCCGAGGTAGATATTCGCCCGCAGGGTAAGATCGGATTAACCTTTGGGGTTGATTTTCAGAAAGTAGAGAATCCAAGTTTGACGCTCCGTCAACAACGACAGGGTGGATTTGACTTCGATATGGATATCCAGTTAAATGTAACGGGTAAAATTGGAGAAAAATTAAATCTTGCTACCAATTATAATACACAAGCTACCTTCGATTTTGATAATCAGTTGAAACTACAATACGATAGTGAAGCATTTAGTGATGATGATATTGTAAAAAAGATTGAAGCGGGTAACGTAAGTTTCCCTTTAAAAAGCTCCTTGATTCAGGGGAGTAACTCCCTCTTCGGTATTCGTACTGACCTCCAGTTTGGTCATTTAGGGCTTTCGCTGGTCGCTTCGCAGCAAAAATCGCGACGTCAGGAGCTACAAATTCAGGGAGGTAGTCAGCTACAGGAATTCGAAGTACGTGCAGATGAATATGATGAAAATCGTCACTTCTTCATTACGCATTATAATAGAAATACCTTTGAGGAAGCATTAGTCAACATGCCTCAGCTAAACACACTATTTCGGATCAATCGAATCGAAGTATGGGTGACTAATGATCGGAACGACCCGGATAATGTACGGGATATTGTTGCCTTAGCGGATTTGGGAGAATCCTTTGAGGTGACCAATACAAACCCTCAGTTTCAGATTCCACCCGCTGCCCGTAATCCTGATATCACAGGAACACGCGGACTACCGGGACGTCCAATTACGGAGGGCGGATCATTTAATGTTCCCGGAGCTAACGATCTCTATAGCGCAATCTTAAATAATGACCGGGTAAGAAACTTAGATGATGCCGTAGCGATTCTGGAAAATGTATATGACTTACGTCAATCCAGAGATTTCGAAAAAGTAAGTGCACGTAAATTATCTTCTAATGAATTTACTTACCACCCGGAGTTAGGATTTATTTCCTTGAACGTAAACCTTCAGCCGGATCAGGTACTTGGGGTATCTATGGAGTATGATTATAATGGTAAAACTTACCGGGTAGGGGAGTTTGCAAATGATACCTATTCACCGGATTCTCTGGGTGTTCTCTTTGTGAAGATGTTGAAAGCGACAACTCAGCGAGTTGACCTTGCGACCTGGGATCTTATGATGAAGAACGTATACTCTGTTGGTGCATTTCAGGTAAGTCAGGAAGACTTTAAGTTAGATATCTTTTACGAAGATCCGGGGAAAGGAGAGAAACGTTTCCTTCCGGATTCTGAGTTAGCAGGTGTACCACTTCTACAAGTATTTAATCTCGATAATCTTAATGTTCTGGGGGATCCCTGCCCCGATGGTATCTTCGACTTTGTGCCGGGGATTACGATCAATCCCCGGAATGGGCGTATTATGTTTCCGGTACTGGAACCTTTTAGTACTGCTATCGCAGATAACATAGTCAGCCCGGCTTTAAAAGAAAAATATGATTACTTCGTGCTCTATGATTCAACGGTCGTCAGGGCCCGCGAATATCAAGAATTAAATCGATTTACCATTGAAGGTAGTTATAAGTCTAGCGTGTCCTCTGAGATTTCATTAGGGTCGTTTAACTTACCTCCAGGGTCGGTAACCGTAAGAGCAGGTGGACAGATATTAATAGAAGGGGTAGATTATGAAGTTGATTATAATATCGGTCGGATTAAAATTTTGAATGATGCTTATCTAAACTCAGGTCTTCCTATTAATGTCTCCTTTGAGGATAACACTTTATTTGGCTTTCAGACGAAGACGATGCTTGGAGTGAGGGCCGATTATGAGGTTAATGAGAATTTTAACATTGGAGCAACTTATTTACATTTATTTGAACGACCATTTACGCAAAAAGTAAATATTGGAGATGACCCAATTAATAACCGTATTTACGGACTTGATGTCAACTTCAGTTCAAAAGCCCCGTGGTTGACACGGGCCGTAGATGCTATACCACTGATCAATACTAAAGAAGAATCCAATATTTCATTCTCTGCGGAAGCAGCAATCTTGAAGCCTGGTCATGCCCGGGCAATTAACCAGGGACGGGACGAAGATGGAGACCGAGATCGGGGAGGTGTAGTATATGTTGATGACTTTGAAGGAAGTACTTCTAGTTTCGATCTACGTACACCAGCAAATAACTGGGTACTGGCATCTGTACCACAGAATGATGATCAGAATAATAATCCACTATTCCCAGAATCTGCTTTAATTGATACTACACTTAGTGGTGTAAATCGGGCACTACTCAACTGGTACCGAATCGACCAAAGTATCCGTGGTGGGAATACCGGAGATCCTTATACTGCAGCGATTCCACAGACGGAGGTATTTCCGAATGTAACGATTACTCCAGGACTGAGTAACATCATTCAAACCCTGGATTTAACCTATTATCCGGATCAAAGAGGACCTTATAATTTTGATTTGCCAAATGGTGGTACACCATACTCTGCCGGATTGAATAATAATGGTGGACTGAATCAACCAAATGAGCGCTGGGGAGGAATCATGAGGGCCCTTAATACCAATGACTTTCAGGCAGCAAATATTGAGTACATCGAGTTCTGGATGCTAGATCCTTTCTTGGATAATCCTAGTAACCCTGGAGATTTATACATTAACCTCGGTAATATCTCGGAGGACATCTTGAGAGATTCCCGTAAGTTTTTTGAAAATGGATTGCCTACAACTTCCAGAGAAAATGTAAGAACGGATCAGACAGGTTGGAGTAGAATTCCAAGAGCTCCACAGATTACCAATGCCTTTGTGAATGATCCGGAGGAGCGTCGTCAACAGGATGTAGGTTTAGACGGATTAAACGATGAAGCAGAGGCAGATAAATTTGGTTCTTACCTGAATGCTATCCAATCGTTGAACCCGGCAGCCGTGGCCGAAATAGAACAGGACCCCTCTAATGATAATTATATCTTCTTCCGGGATCAGAGTCGATTTGATGACGATACACCAGTACTAGAACGATACCTTCGCTTTAATATGCCGGAAGGGAATACCGGAGATCCAATGGATGGACGGCCAACATCTTCTACCAATTTACCAGATTCAGAGGATTTAAATAGGGATAATACCTTAAGTGAAACGGAAGCTTATTACCAATATAAAATTCCATTAAAAAATAACCCGGGTGCTGAAGGCCTTGATTATGAAAACAACCCTTTTATTACGGATGTACGTGATGTTGGAAATGGACGGGTATGGTACCGATTTAAATTGCCATTGGATCAATGGGATTCACGAGTAGGAAGTATCCAGGATTTCCGATCTATCCGATTTATTCGGATGTATATGCATGACTTCGAAGATCCGGTAACTTTACGTTTTGCTCGCTTTGAGTTAGTTCGTAACCAGTGGAGACGATACCTGAGAAATTTATCCATCTACAAAGATCCAAATACAGAAGTAGATACAGAAGATCCTGATGGAGAGACTTCAACAGTATTTGATGTGAATGCGGTAAATATTGAGGAAAACTCTGAAAAAATTCCTTTTGGATATATTCTACCTCCTGGTATCGATCGGGAGCAATCAACGAATACTACCTATGCGGATATCCTGCAAAATGAGCAGTCACTCTCCATCGAGCTTTGTGGTTTGCAGCCGGATGATGCCCGGGCAATCTATAAAAACATCCAGCTGGATATGAGGCTCTATGATCGGATTGAGATGTTCGTTCATGCGGAAGCTGCAAATACAGATGGTACCTTAGCTAATCTTGATGCGATCCCTGATGGTGATCTGTCAATGGTTATGCGACTCGGTAGTGATTTTGAGAATAACTATTATGAATATGAAATTCCTTTAGTAATGTCGAAAGACAATACCATCGGATACCTGGATGATGGTTATGCAGAGGAAGTATGGAAACCGATTAATGAAATCGATATCCCAATTGAGCAGTTTAAGAACGCAAAAATTCTTAGAAATAATTCTACCGATCCAAATGCTTTTAACTTCCCATTCGAAATTGAGGACGTTCAGCAGATTGATGGAGAAACCCGAATTGCTAAGTTAAGGGTAAAAGGAAATCCTAACCTCGGTAACATTAAAGGGGTGATGGTCGGAATCATAAACCGCAGTAAAGATGAACATTGTGCAGAGGTTTGGATCAATGAGCTACGTCTTAAAGGTCTGGATGAGCAGGGTGGTTTCGCAGCAATTGCAAAAGTCGATGCTCAGTTAGCTGATTTTGGTACAGCAACTCTGGCCGGTAGTTATAGTACGATTGGCTGGGGTGGATTAGAGCAAAAATTGAATGATCGATCTCGGGAAGAAGTGCTACAGTTGGATGCAGCAGCAAGTGCAGAGTTAGGTAAGTTTTTTGGAGATAAATCAGGGATTAAAATTCCATTCTTTGCTCAGTTTTCACAAACGACTCGTACGCCTCAGTTTGACCCATATGATCTAGATATTCCGCTTGATGAAAAATTAGCGGCAGAATCTGACCCGGCAGTCAGGGATTCGTTAAAGGAACAAGCGATTGATTTTACGGAGATTAAGGGGTATAATTTCACCAATGTCCGGAAAGAAAGAACCAATCAAGGCGGAGGTAATCAACAGAGTACTCCGAAACCCTGGAATATAGAAAACTTTAGTCTTAACTATGCTTATACCAAGACCACTCACACTGATCCTATTATCTCAAAAGATGAAATTTCTCAGTATAATGGTGGAATAGATTATAAGTATAGCCGACAGGCGAAATACGTTACACCATTCAAGAAGCTGTTTAAGAACGATAAATACCTGAAGTTAATTTCTGAATTCAACTTCAATCCATTACCGAATTCCTTCACCTTTAATACGGTGATGAATCGACAACTACAAAAAACTTCTTATCGTTTTACAGACTTAGATCCGAAGTTTACTACTTTTTATAATAAGCAGTTTACCTGGGATCGTAATTACAACTTGCAATGGGATCTGGCCAAGTCTCTGAAGATTAATTTCAATGCATTGAATTATGCGGTAATCGACGAGTTAAAGACCACGCCGGAAACGACCGAAGAAGAATTAAAAGATAAAATTTGGGACGGAATCAGGGACTTTGGACGAACCAAGAATTATAACCATTCTTTCAATGTCAACTATACTTTACCATTCAAGAATATTCCGCTGATGGATTGGGTTAGTGTAAAAGCCCAGTATCGTGGAGATTATACCTGGAGTGCTGCTGCACTGAATACAGAATACTTAGGAAACGTAATCCAAAACGGTCAGCGTCGACAGGTAAATGCAGACTTAAACTTCGAGAATTTATATAATAAATCTAAGTTCCTGAAGAGCATCAATAGCAAAAAACGTAAACGACGTGGGTCCAGTGCGAAGCGAGGTAGTTCAAAAAATGAAACAGGTAAAGACGGACAAGAAGAGGATGCAAAAGGAAAGAAGAAGACCAAGAAGAAATCGGATGAACCCTCTAAAGCAGCCAGGGCGCTTATTCGTCCTTTGATGTTATTACGAAAAGCACGCTTGACCTATTCCGAAAACTTCTCGACCATCGTACCAGGGTATAGCCCTCAATCTGAATGGTTTGGACAAGCTCCGGGATTTGATTCTCCGGGCTGGGATTTCGTCGCCGGATTACAACCACGGATTGCGAACGATGATACTTCGAATGACTGGTTAAATCAAGGAGCTGCTAAAGGTTGGTTTGTGGATACAGTCTTACTGAATCAGCAGGTACTGCAAAATTACACGCAAACCTATGATGTAAGATTGTCTATCGAACCCGTGGAAGATTTCCGACTGGACATAGAAGCCAATAAGAGTTTTACGGAGAATACCTCTTTGTACTTTAAAGATACATTAGTGGATGGTATCTCGAATTTGACACATGTTCTCCCTCGAGATATTGGATCTTATACGATCTCTTATTTTGCGATGAATACATTATTTGATAACGATATCATAGGCTTATTTGAACGCTTCGAATCTAACCGTCCGATTATTTCGCAACGCTTAGCGCCAGGAGCCGCACCGCATGAGATTGATGGACCGGATGGATTTAAAGAAGGATATGGTAAAACTCAAATAGATGTTCTGATCCCGTCTTTCCTTGCTGCGTATACCAATAAGGATGCGAATAATATTGAGGTCAGTCAGGATTATACAGAGGTCCTGTTTAAAGAATTACCTCGACCAAATTGGAACCTGAGCTATGATGGATTATCGAAGATCGAAGCGATGAAAAACATCTTCTCTAAGTTTACGATTTCTCATGGATACAATTCGACCTTGACCGTAAACTCGTTTAATACGGATAGTGATTTCCGAAGTTTTTCTAATCGTACCTTTGATCTGAATCAAAATTATTTCTCTCGTTTTGAGATTCCGCAGATTGTAATTCAAGAACAATTTTCACCATTACTTGGGGTGCAAATGGAATTACAAAATGGAGTATCTATGAATGTTGATTTCCGAAAGTCCCGAAACCTGCAAATGAGTTTTATTACTTATCAACTTAGTGAAACCAAGACCTCTGAGTATACCTTTGGTCTAGGATATACACTTCGGGATGTCAATATTGGATTCCTGACGGGTAATAAGAAACCAAAGAGTGGAAGTAATCGTGGCGGAGGAAGAGGAGATAAGAAAGATGAACCGGCAGCCGGACAAAGCCAGGATCGTGGTCGAGATATGAACATTGAATTCAATTTCTCATTACGGGATGATATTACGATCAATCACTTATTGGATCAGGGAGTTGCGGAACCGACTCGTGGTTTGCGCCAGATTCAGTTTTCTCCTTCCATAGATTATGATGTGAACGATCGCCTGAATGTACGTTTCTTCTTTGATTTCAATAAAACGACACCGAAGACTTCCGCTTCTTTCCCGATTACAAATACGCGGGGAGGAATTACGGTGACTTTCCAATTAAATTAAGTTTAGAGATCGCTAAGGAATCAGGTTGTATAAGCCAATTCCTTAGCGATTTATATTTACTGCACCGCGCAGTAAAATCACTTCAAGTTTGCTGAACTTCTATTTTAAATAACTTCAATAAGAAAGTACAAATCTATTTTGGACTCATAGATCAAAAACTACTCTTAGTCGAAAGATTTACGGGGTAAGTAGCACATTTCTTATTTTTTCACCTTTGTTATTTTTTATCATTCGCTGAGTACCGATCAATGATCGTAGGCGCTGAAAACTTTGATCGCCGAATATATTTCAGATCAAATTAATAGTTCTTTGAAATACGAATTAGCTAAGTGACGGAACTAAATTATTTTGATATTATTCGGCTTTCTAAAATTTGCTAAGCGATTAACTATAAGGGAATAAGCGTGTAAAATTTAGAAAGCCCTAAAAGAAGAATATTAAAATAATTCCGTCGAACTACTTAAGTACAGGCCAAAAAATATAGATAAATTTTGGCTCACCAATTCTGCCTATGACTGGTTTAGTGAACCCATAAACAGATTGCAAAGTCAGGCAAGGATTATCGAGCTAGTTTAATGGTCACTTTTGCCCTGTACTCAGATGAATCCCTTGAAAAGCAATAAACTTATAGACGAATACGTCAAAGTTTAGGACATATCATAAAATACCCTTTTTGAAAATGAATGCTTGTAACTAGCTGATTTTCAATGGAAAGGTTAAATGTCTGTTAAACCAAAAAAAAGCGAAGTTTGAATTAATATTTTTGTAGAGGGCCAAATGTTAACATATTCCTCCGTAAAACGTTAACAGATAAAAAAAATCCTTAATTTTAGGAAATCCGAGCTCCGTTAAAAATTGATTTTAAGTATGGAATCAATTTAAATCTCAAAATCAAAAGCGCTAATCTCAAAACATGAATAAGCGAGCAATATGGGTGATCATTGGGCTGATGAGTGCTGCACTTATTGGAATCATTATACTACAAGTATATTGGATCAATTGGTCATATCAGCTCGGAGAACAACAGTTTTCAAAAGATGTGTTTGCTGCTTTGAATCGAGTATCGAATAAATTACAGCAGGCTGAGAATATTAAAGATGAATATACCATCTATAATACGACCGTTAATCAAAGTGGATTGATCGCAGAAAATTACTCTAAGAATGGAGTGGTTGATCCTTCCTCTCCGGATTATGTAATTAATATTGATAGCCTTGAGAAATACCAGGAAGCGGTAGAAGATCTTTTTCGAAAACAACAAAACCTCTATCCGAACGATCCCAAAAAACAATTGGAGGTCTGGCAAAGACAAGAGGATTTGTTAGAACGCCACAAATATAGCCGGCAGGTAAATCCTCAGCCAATTGCTGAGCGGATTGATCTCCAAACTTTAGATAAAACGATTCGTAAACAATTAAAGAATCGGAATATTACTTTGGAATATAATTATGGAGTCTATTCTTCAAAGGAAAGATCGTTTGTAATTACCGATGGTCACTTTGTTGTTTATGATTCTAACCCACAGGCTTTTGCTGGTGGTTCAATGAATTTATATAACTCTATTTATCGAGTTGATTTGTTCCCGGAAGACCTCAAATCACCCGGACAGTTAATTATGTATTTTCCGGGGAAAGTCGGATTGTTCTGGGGCTCCTTGTGGAAAACACTTTTAAGTTCGATCCTCTTTACCGGGTTGATTTTATTCTGTTTCGCTTACACGATACAGGTGATCTTCTTCCAGAAGAAAGTAGGGGAGATGAAAACGGACTTCATCAATAATATGACGCATGAGTTTAAGACGCCTATTGCGACTATTTCTCTAGCAGCTGATTCGATTACCAGTCCGATGATCCTGGGGAATTCCGAAAAAGTAAAACGTTTCGCGAATATTATCAAGCAGGAGAATAAACGAATGAATAAACAAGTCGAGAAAGTCCTGCAAATGGCAGTTATCGACAAACAGGAGTTTAGCCTGAAACTTACAGATATCAATCTGCATGATGTAATTAATAATGCAGTCAGTAATATAAGCCTGCAGGTAGAAAAGAAATCGGGCTCTGTTCAGGCGGTACTTAAAGCAACCAAACCAATGATTCAGGGAGATCTGACTCATATCACTAACATCATCCATAACCTTATGGATAACGCTAATAAGTACTCTCCGGACGAACCAGAGATCACTGTACACACCAGAGACGTGTCAAATGGCGTTGAAGTAGTAGTAGAAGATAAAGGAATGGGGATGACGAAGGAGGCAAAGAAGCATATTTTCGATAAATTTTACCGTGTACATACCGGTAACCGACATGATGTCAAAGGTTTTGGACTGGGATTAAGCTACGTAAAAGCAATGATTTCGGCTCATAATGGACAAATTGACGTCAAAAGTGAACTGGGAGAAGGCAGTAAATTTATCATTACTTTGCCTAGGAAACAGTAACTTGTATATGACTTATTAAGCGAGTATTACACTCGTGTAACCATAAATTAATTAACGCGAGTTTTTCTCGCCCCCAAAGAGAACATTCATTTTACAGCAAAACGTATACTAATATGACATCTAATAACCGAATCCTACTAGTCGAAGATGATCAAAATTTTGGCGATGTGCTACGCTCATACCTCGAAATGCATGAGTTTGATGTGACACTCGCTACGGATGGAGAAGCTGGTCTCGAAAGCTTCCGAAAGGGAGAATTCGACCTATGTATCTTTGATGTTATGATGCCAAAAAAGGATGGATTCACCTTAGCGAAAGAAGTGCGGGAACGTAACGGAGAGATGCCGATTATTTTCCTTACGGCTAAGACTATGAAAGAAGATGTACTCCAAGGCTTCAAAATTGGTGCGGATGATTATATCACCAAACCGTTTAACTCTGAAGAGTTACTCTATCGTATCCAGGCAATACTCAAGCGTAGTCAGGCGAAAGCTGACCCTCGTGAAGAAATTAAAGAATTCAACATCGGGAAGTATCACTTCAACTTTCCTTTGCGTATCTTAACTTATACAGACGAAAATGGAGAACAGGATAAAGACAAGCTTTCTCCTAAAGAAGCACAGCTCCTGCGAATGTTCTGTATGTATATGAATGATATCTTACCTCGATCCGAAGCTTTGACTAAGATTTGGGGCGAAGACAATTACTTCACTGCTCGTAGCATGGATGTGTTCGTTACCAAGTTACGTAAGTACCTCAAGAGGGATTCCAATATTGAAATCGTGAATATTCATGGTAATGGATTTCAATTATTAGTACGAAGCGGAGAGGAGGTATAGACAATTTTGAGCAAAGAGATTTCAGTACTGAAATCGTATAAATATAAAAGCCCGAGTTTCATCAGAGACTCGGGCTTTTTATATTCCGTAATGCTTTTCTAAAGCACTATTCTTCGTTGCTTCCGGTACTAGTATCTTCTTTTACGTCTAACTCTTCGTCAGAAGAAGACATTCCCTGGTCTTTTGCTTCTTTCTCTGCAGCAGCTTTCTCTTCTCGAGCTTTTACATCACTAGGTCTTGGACCTATCAAACGCTCTACGTCAGATTTTAATAGTACCTCATTTTCTAATAAGGCATTTGCCAGGATCTCCAGTTCGTTACGCTTTTCTTTTAGCAATTTTTGCGCACGCGCATACTGCGATTCTACCAGGTTACGAACCTCGTCATCAATCAGCGTTGCGGTATCATCAGAATAAGGCTTATTGAATTGATCTTGTTGCATTCCATAAAAGGATACATTTCCAACCTTTTCATTCATTCCAAATACTGCAATCATACTATAAGCCATTTTGGTGGCTTGGTCCAGATCCGACTGTGCTCCGGTTGATATTTTGTCAAATACAATCCGCTCCGCAGCCCGTCCACCAAAAGTCATACACATACGATCCAGTAATGCTTCAGTTCTGGTGATATACTCTTCCTTTGGAAGATATTGCGCATAACCCAGCGTACCGATTCCTCTTGGTACAATAGTAACCTTTACTAGTGGAGATGCATTTTCAAGAAACCAACCACAAATTGCATGTCCTGCTTCGTGGAATGCAATAATTTTTTTCTCTTGAGGAGCAATGATTTTATTCTTTTTCTCAAGTCCACCAATGACTCTATCCAAGGCATGATTGAAATCATCCATGGTGATTTCTTTTTTATTTCGCCGAGCTGCGACTAAGGCAGCCTCGTTACAAACATTCGCAATTTCTGCTCCCGCAAATCCTGGTGTCATTTCCGCCAGTTCATAAGGGTTGATTTCACTACTTGTTTTAATATTCTTCAAGTGAACTTTGAAGATCGCTTCACGCCCTTTAAGGTCAGGACGATCAATTCCGATCTGCCGATCAAAACGCCCCGGTCTCAATAATGCAGAGTCTAATACATCAGGTCGGTTGGTAGCAGCCATTAGGATAACCCCTTTGTCTGTACTGAAACCATCCATCTCTACTAGGAGCTGATTCAAAGTGTTTTCTCGTTCGTCATTACCGCCCTGAAAGTTTCCACGACCACGTGCGCGACCGATGGCATCAATCTCATCGATGAATACTATACAAGGCGCTTTTTCACGCGCTTGCTTGAAGAGGTCACGGACACGTGATGCACCTACCCCTACAAACATCTCTACGAAATCAGAACCAGAGATAGAGAAGAAAGGTACTCCTGCCTCACCAGCTACTGCTTTTGCAAGTAGGGTTTTACCTGTACCTGGAGGGCCAACTAATAGGACACCCTTAGGGATTTTACCTCCAAGAGAAGTATACTTCTTTGGATGTTTAAGGAAGTCAACGACTTCCATTACCTCTTCTTTCGCTTCGTCTAGTCCAGCGACATCCTTGAAGGTAACGTTGACCTTAGCATTATTATCAAATAGCGTTGCCTTTGATTTACCGATGTTGAATATCTGTGCACCCGGGCCTCCAGCACCACCGCTCACTCTTCGCATGATAAATACCCAGATAGCAACTATAATCGCTATCGGAAGTACCCAGCTTAGAATTGGCGCAAGCCAGTTTTGACGAGTAATAGCGACTGGGTAAATCCATTCGCCCCGTGGTAAGCCCTGGTCTTCCTGAATCTCTTCGATACGTTTTTGAAAGCCTTCCGTATCGATTGGCTCAAAAGCAAAATTAGGTCTTGGACCGAATTTGCTGGTAGCAGGTTTTAAGTCCGTGTATTTATCTAAAGCGCTTTCTTTTAGATATACCTGAGCCTCTGCTTTATTAATCAACTCTAGTTTACGGATATCTCCTTCACGAACCATTCGCTCGAAGTCTACCCAGCTCAAAGGCTCTTGAGTTGTTCCGGTTAAGCCATATACGTTGAGGGCCAATAAAAACACAGCCAACAAACCGTATATCCAATAAGAATTAAACTTATTGGTATTATTCGGCTTTTTATCATTATTGTTTTCCATTGAATGCAAATTGAAAATTTAAAAAATCCCCTTAGGGATTATAGAATCAAAACATGATGATTCTAGGATATATTTTATTTATTACATCTTCGTAACGCACAAACGCCGTAAACGTTTGTGATTTGATAAAGATTTGTTGAATTATGAAATGAAAATTACATATTCTCGTACTTCGTAAAGATCGCATCACTCCATAAGTCCTCTAATTCATAGAATTCTCTTGTTTCTTTATAGAATATGTGTACTACAGTATCGAAGTAATCCATGCAGATCCATAAAGAGTTTTGCTGCCCTTCGTAGTGACTGGGTAATTCTCCGGCTTCATCTTTTATTCGTTTATAAATATTGTCAGAAATGGCCTTAACTTGTGTGTTAGAATCACCTTCGCAAATGATGAAGTGGCTTGCAGGAGCGTCATCTAATTGTCTGAGGTCGAGCTTTACGAGGTTTTTTCCTTTAATGTCTTGGATGCTGTCGATGATCAATGTGATCAGCTCTTCTGAGGAATAAGGTTGAGGTTTAGCTTGATGTTGTGAATTCAAATGTACTTTTTAATATTTTTATGAATAAATCTTGAGAAAACCGGTAGGCAGCTAATATTGTCTACCCAAGTACTTAGATATCGTTATACTGTTTTTTGAAAGTGTTTATTTAACATCGAAGGCTTATTTTTGTTTGCTAGCTTTTAATAGCAGAAAATAAGAGAGGTTCGATCAAAAAGTGAGCACACTAACAAGATAGCCGTTTTCTGGTACTTGAAGCTTGTAAAGCTACAAAATCCTACGCTTTTGAGTAATTTAACTAACACCCTTTTCGTCGGAAAAGTTTTATTGCGCTTTGAAGCCTTAGAATCTACTAATGAGTACGCAGTAAATCTTGTATCAAAAAATAAACCAAGCGAAGGAACGGTCATTACGGCATTTGATCAGACTAAAGGTAGAGGACAGATTGGCAGGTCATGGTCAAGTGAACCTGGAAAAAACCTCACTTTTAGTTTGATTTTATATCCTAAGATGTTACCCGTTCGCCATCAATTCTTGTTGAATCAGGCTATTGCTCTAGGTTTAAGTGATTATTTGAGGCAATATTTCAAAGATGTAAGAATCAAATGGCCAAACGATATATATATCGGAGATCGTAAAATATGTGGCATTCTTATTCAGAATTTACTTTCTGGTTCTAATATTCAGGCCTCTATTATTGGTATTGGTCTAAATGTAAATCAATGTGAGTTTGATCCGAGTTTGCCAAATCCGACATCTTTGGCAAAAGAAATGGGTAAAACCCTCGACCTGGATGAAGTGCTCGCAAAACTTTGCGAGTCTTTAGAGTTACGGTATTTGCAGCTCCGGGCGGATAAGCCGTCGATTTTGAAAAAAGATTACTTAGAACAACTTTATCGATTTCAGGAGTCAGCACTTTTTCAATATCCGGATGGTAAACTATTTAGTGGACAGATCGTTGGTGTTACGGAGGCTGGTAAGCTTCGAATCCATCATCAAAATGGAGAGGAACATTTTGATGTACGGGAGGTTTCTTTTGTTATTTAAACCTGCTCTTAAATTGTTTTAACTCAATAATTGATCTTCAGATGAATGCAACTCTAATCACGGTTGGCGATGAAATATTAATTGGTCAAATAGTGGATACGAACTCGGCCTGGATGGGGCAAGAACTTAACTTGCGAGGAATAAAAATTCAGGAAATCAGAAGTATCAGTGATGAGCATGATGATATTATTAGAGCTATTCAGGCAAGTTTTGAAACCTCAGATTTGATCTTAATGACCGGAGGATTAGGTCCGACCAAAGATGATATTACCAAGAAGGCAATTTCAGATTATTATGGAGTTGGAATGACGTTTCATACTCCAACCTTTGAACGGATTGAACGATTCTTTGAAAAGTTGGGACGTAGTACTACACCGGCACACCGTGAGCAATGTTATATGCCGACCAATGCCACTTTGCTTCAAAACAAAATGGGATCTGCCCCCGGAATGTGGTTTGATGAAGGAGGGAAAGTATTAATCTCTATGCCTGGAGTACCTTACGAAATGAAAAGTATCATGACAGATGAGGTTTTTCCAAGGCTGAAAGAAAGATTTGTAACTAAACCAATAGCACACCGAACGATCCTTACCATTGGAGAGGGGGAATCCAGGATTGCTGCAAAAATTGAAGCCTTCGAAGAGCAGTTACCAGATGGTATGAAACTAGCCTACCTTCCTGGTTTAGGTATGGTGCGCTTACGTTTGTCCGCAACAGGGGAAGACAAAGTTGTGTTACATGAGTTACTGGACGAAAAAGTAAAGGAAATCCATGCCATTATCCCACATCTTATATTTGGTTACGAGACCCAGACTATTGAAGAGGTTGTCGGGGAATTGCTAAAGCAAAATGGCAAAACTCTTGGGACCGCAGAAAGCTGTACAGGGGGTTATTTGGCTCACCGGATTACTAGTATAGCAGGGTCTTCTGCCTACTTCAGCGGAAGCATTGTGGCCTACGCCAATCAGATAAAAGAATCGCATCTAAACGTCTCTGCAGATACCCTTAAAACTCATGGTGCGGTAAGTAAAGAAACAGTGGTTGAAATGGTGCAAGGAGCACTGACTGCTTTGGGAACGGATATAGCGATATCAGTTTCTGGTATTGCCGGACCTGGAGGAGGTACACCAGATAAACCGGTAGGAACTATCTGGTTGGCAGTAGGAGATCAACAAAGGATTAATACCTATAAATTGAATTTAGGGAAAGATCGCCTTAAGAATATCCAATATACTGCAAATGTGGCGTTTAATATGATTCGAAAATTTATTTTGACGGAAAATTCTTCAAAAACAGTAGCTGAAATATCAGGTGATTTGACAGAATAAATGCTTGCTATTTAAAGGTTTATGCCAAATAAACGATTTGGTATAAGTGTAATCTTCAAAACACTTCATCGTCGGTTACCGTAAAACAGACTTTGAAGAAGGAAAGCAAGATTACATTTGATGGTCAGGGACAAACAAAAATGTCTTCCACTCCTACATTTTGAACATAAAACCCGTAATTTTGTGGGCGTAAAACCTAACCAAATTAATTTTAAACCAAATTTAAAAGAACTAAATGGCACAAGTTGAACTCATTATGCCCAAAATGGGCGAAAGTATCATGGAAGCCACTATCCTTAAATGGGTCAAGCAGGTTGGCGACCAAGTAGAGGTAGATGAAACTATCCTTGAAATTGCTACTGATAAGGTTGATAGCGAAGTGCCTTCGCCTATAAGTGGTACAATCGCTAAAATACTTTTTGAGGAAAATGATGTTGTTGAGATCGGTAAGGTGATTGCGATAATTGCAACGGAGGGAGAAGAGGTTGCAGCACCGACGGAGTCCTCTTCAGCGGACGTTTCTGACAGTAGCAAAAGCGAATCGTCAGGAGCATCAGCGAATAAAAATGGAAAACACTCGGTTCCAAGCTCAAGCCCACAACCACAAGTGGCAATGACGACAACAGTGCCGCCGGTAAGCACCTCTAATGGATCTGGGAATCGCTTTTATTCTCCACTTGTTAAAAATATAGCTAAAGAGGAAAATATAAGTGTTGCAGAGTTGGAAACTGTTCCAGGTAGTGGAAAAGATGGCAGAGTGACAAAGAATGATATTTTAGCCTATTTGTCTAATCGGACAGCTACACCAAACGTCCAAAATATAAGTACTAATCCAGTAGCTACAAAAGCTTCTTCTAGCCCAAGCGCTTCAGTAAGTGTAAGCGGTTCTACAGAAATCGTAGAGATGGATCGTATGCGTAAGCTGATTGCGGATCATATGGTAATGTCAAAGCATACCTCGCCTCATGTTACTTCTTTTATAGAGGTTGATGTAACTAACATTGTCAACTGGCGTAATAGGGTAAAGGCTTCTTTCCAACAATCAAATGGAGAGAAAATAACCTTTACTCCAATATTCATAGAAGCGGTCGCAAAGGCGATCAAAGATTTTCCAATGATTAATGTTTCTGTTGATGGAACCAAAATCATTGTTAAAAAAGACATAAATATTGGGATGGCTGCGGCTTTACCATCAGGAAATCTGATTGTTCCCGTTATTAAAGGGGCTGATCAGATGAATTTACTCGGCTTAACGAAGTCCGTAAATGATCTGGCTAAAAGAGCCAGAGAAAATAAATTGAAACCGGAAGAGATCCAAGGAGGAACTTTCACTTTGACGAATGTTGGAACTTTCGGTAATGTTATGGGGACACCCATCATTAATCAACCACAAGTTGCTATCCTTGCAGTAGGAGCAATTCGAAAGAAACCTGCTGTCGTTGAGACAGAGTATGGGGACTTAATTGCGGTTCGACAAATGATGTTTATGTCCTTGTCTTATGACCACCGTGTAGTGGATGGATTCCTGGGAGGATCATTCTTACGTAGAGTAGGAGATTACCTGGAAGCATTCGATCACAAGCAGACTATCTGAGAAACAGCCATTAATTCGAGTACTAGGCAAATAAACTGAAAACTAAAAAGCATTTCATTTGCCTTCAGTAATCGGTATTTTCGTTTGACTCCGTCTATTCGCAATGAATAACGCGTTCAATCGTTTTATAACTGTTGTTTAGCGATTCAAAGGCTTAATTATGTTTCTACGTTTAGGTGTTCTTTTAGTCTTGTTTTTAGGGTGTAGCTTGTCTGTCAACGGCCAATCTATCAAAAAACTCAAATCTGAGGCGGATGCTTTTTTCAAGCATGAGAAGTACAGTCGTGCACTGGCTAAGTATTATAGCGTGCAATACCGTAAACCTGATGATATGGGTGTGCGCACCCGAATAGGAGCGTGCAGTTACTATACAAATAAACCAGAGCAGGCTAAAAAGTATCTTCATTACGTATTGGAGAATGATAAAAGCCCAAGCGCCGAAACCTATCTTTATTTGGCTAAAACTTATCAGGGAGAGCTAAACTTCTCTGAAGCCATAAAGTTCTATAAATTCTACCTTCGAAATATTAAAGAAAATCATAAAGATCGAAACTGGGTGAAGGCCGAAATTCGTCGATGCGCCAGTGGGCTGAGATTAGTGGCTAAAGATCAGTTAGCTATTGTGGAAAACCTGGGAGAAACGGTGAATGGGCCAGGGGATGATTTTGCACCGATGCTTAGCCCTAATTTTGGAGATAAAATTTATTTCAGTTCGGCAAGACCCGGAAATCGTGGCGGATTAAGAGATGAGAAAGGTTTGCGCGATGAGCAATTTGGTAATTATAAAGCAGATATGTTTTCTACTCAGGTAGTAAACGGAGCATGGACAGCTACCTCACCACTAAATCCTATGTTGAATAGTGCACGACATGAAGTTATTCTTGGATTTGGGGAAGGCGGTAAACTGCTGCATTACTTCAAAGGGCCAACTCTTTTTAGTGGAGAGCTTCTGGTAGATACCTTTAAAGTTGATGCGACTGGTCCAAATAGTGGTTATTTAAATAGCCCTATGAATGGAGAAATGGGTGATGGAGCACCTTTCTTTGTTAATGATTCTACGATTATTTTTTCCAGCTTCAGAGAAGGTGGCTTCGGAGGGCGTGACCTTTATATAACGGAGTATTCTTATACTGGACAATGGTCAAGACCTTTGAATCTTGGTCCGATAATCAATTCGCCTTATGACGAAACCACACCGTTTCTGAGTCAGGATGGCCGAACGCTATACTTTAGCTCCAATGGTATCAATAGCATGGGGGGGCTTGATGTATTTAAATCTACCTTTGATGATTTTAAAGAGCAATGGTCGACGCCTGAAAATGTGGGAATTCCAATTAACTCAGCGGCTGACGATGCTTACTTTAAGTTGACCCATGATGGATATAAAGGGTTCTTCTCCAGCGATAGAATAGATGGGGAGGGAATGCGAGATATTTACGTAGCGTATTTCAGATCGCCTAACCGGGAGCAATTAGTGGCAATGACACCTGCGCTTTTTTCTGAGGTGCGGGATTATAAATCGCAAAAACAGAGCGGAGTATCTGTTGCGATGGAGACTCCGAAATCAGAGATTGGGACGGTTTCAACCATTACCTCCCGGACCTATACAGAGGATGAGATTACGGAGTATAAGTTTAAGCCTTTGTTTTATAATAAGGACGAGCAGGTTTTGACGATTACAAATACTCAGGAATTAAATAAGATAGCACGTCTACTTATTCAGTATCCACAATTACGACTCGTAATTACAAGTAATTCTGATGGAGGTACGCCAAAGAATTTTGATCTATATTTTTCATTAAAGCGTGGAGAAGAGGTTGCAACATATTTGACGGGACATGGAGTTAAGCCCAGCAGTATTACGATAAAAGGTTGTGGGATTAATTATCCAATTGCAAAGATTGAGACGGAATCAGGCTTTAATGCACAAGCACTTCGCCTAAATCGACGGATAGACCTTGATGTTTTGAATACAACAGGCCTGCCTATTCGGATTAAAAAAGAGGAACCTGTCGTTAATAAAAGAATTGAAAGTAAGTCTGATGACTATTATCGTACGGCCATTCAAGGCCTCTCATATAAAGTACAAGTAGCAGCAATTAAGCAAATGTACAATGGCAACATCTTAAAGGATTATCCTGATCCTATGGTTGAAATGAGAGGAGAAGACGAATACTATAAATATACGGTCGGGCTTTACCAGACTTTTTCGTCAGCTAATGAGTTACGCAAAGATCTTATTCGCCAGGGGGTGACCGATGCATTTATCGTACCTTATGTGAATGGAGTCCGTGTAAATAAGGACGACTCTAAAATCTATTCAGCAGCCTATCCTGATCTTCTCAATTTTTTGGAAAAGACAGAGTAATAGGACCATTTCTCTCTAATTTCATTCGCATTTAAGTTTGAATTAGTCTTAAAAAACCTCATCTTCGTTCGTGCTTAACACGAAGCAGACAGGGCACCTATACACCTTTTGGATAAATACATGTCCATCCTTCATACTATATCAACAGGCGAATGGCAAACAATATGGGAACGATTGAGTTTTTTAAAGAAAGTATCAAGAATCTTCGGACAGTAGGGACCCTTACTCGTAGTTCAAAATCTTTATGCAAGGCAATGATCAAGCATGTTGATTTTAAAACGGCTAATGTCATTGTTGAATTAGGTGCTGGTGATGGTGTAATTACAAAGCATATCCTTAAAAAAATGAAAAAGGATGCGAAGTTACTGAGCTTTGAAGTGAATGCTGAGTTCTGTAAACAACTTCGAGCGATTAATGACCCTAGATTAGTTGTGGTAGAGGATTCGGCAGAATACCTCGAACGTTATATGAAAGAAAATAACTGGAGTGAGATTGATGCAGTGATTTCTGCTATTCCATTCGTAGCTTTGCCGGACGAACTCGGCTTAATGATAATTGGAGAATGTAAACGCTTCTTAAAGAAAGGCGGCTTGTTTATCCAGGTACATTATTCATTATTGGCTAAAAAACTTTACCAAAAAGTCTTTGGTAATGTTGATGTTAACTTTGCCCCATTAAATATCCCCCCAGCCTTCGTTCTTGTAAGTGAAAAACGGTAATTCCAATTTATTCCTTTTACTGGTCAATGATTAAACATTTAAGAGGGCTTAAGTCTTTTATGGTTTGTGTTATATCACTACTGATGCCTAATAAAAAACCTCCTCCTCCTGCGCCACAAAGTTTAATTTTATAATGCTCCGCGTCTAAGCTTTGCTCCCAAATATTTTTTATATTCTCAGGTATCATGGCCTCGAAAAACTTCCATTGCAATCGGCTGATGGCCTCTATACAACCGAATAAATTTTCTCCGTCCTGCTCTATAGTTTGACGTATTGCACTACGATTCAATGGTGTCATTTGGTTATTAATCATCTGGCGGAATGCTGCGCTTGTTTCGTAGTTTTGGATGTAGTGTTTTACAAGCGGCGCCGTTTCCCGGGGGAAGCCGGTGTCCAGTAAGAAAAAAGAGAAGCCATCAATATACTTCGGAAATTGTACTTGCGTTACTGCTCCTTCATCAAGTTTAATGGCAGTGTTTGTATAACATACTAAAGGGTCAAAACCAGAGCTTTTACCATGGAAAAAGCTTTCAATGGAACCAAGAATCTGCTTGAGTTCATTTAGATTTAAATGATCCGGCTTTATGTAATATTGATCAAAGACTGCAGCAGTGACTGCCCCTGAACTACCTACGCCATATCCAATTGGAAGGTTTGAGTTGAAATAAAGCCCTTTATCCAAATCCTTTTGAAATAGCGATGCTTGATATTCGATTCCATCAATGGATAAGCCCTTGCAATAAGCATGAAATGCGTTGAAGATCTGAGCTTGCATTGCTGCCAGCGAATCATTATAATCCCAATGGCCACTGTATAGTTCTGTAGGCCGAGCTAGGGCAGGAGAGCCATGGATGAGCGCATGCTCGCCAAAGAGTAATACTTTTCCAAAATACTTTTTACCGGTGTCAGGCATCGATTAAAGTTTATAAGTTTTCTACCATATCGCTATAGGAGCAATCTAGTAAATCTTCTTCCTTAATTCCAAGTAGAGACATAAAATGTTCACATTGCTGTAGTAGTTTTTTCTTGCCAATACTTCCGTCTTTGTCAATCGCTTCAATTTCTACAAAGGAACCTAAGGTCTGTACTTCGTCCACATGAAACTTAACATTATCAATAAAATAAATTGATCTTTGTTTATCTACAATTTTCCAGGTGTCTAATACTTTGCTCAATACCTCTTTTAAAGCTGCACCTTCTTTTGAACGGTAAAGCGCAACTTCCGAGGCTTTTGGGCCACTTTGATTTGGACGATCATAATGAATCAAAGAATTTTCAATATTCCCTTCTCTTAATTTTAGCCGCCCTTTGTCAACTTTAAAATAAGTGTCGATCTGATGATCTGTTCCAATGAATCGGGCATTTTGCTGTTCAAGAATCTTCCGTACCTGATCGGGCGTATTGCATCTTGCTTTGATCTCAATATTTAGAATAGGCATAAAGTGATTTTTATCGCGGTAAGATCACAAAACCTTTTTACATTATTGAAAGCTTAAAGAATATAATTTCCTTTAAGAAGGATAGGGTTAAAAAAATAGCGTCTTATAAAACCTTATAAGACGCTATTTTTTTAAGTTTAATTACAGCTAATTACAGCTAATTACTTGATAATTAGTTTATGATTTGCAGTTAAGTTTCCTTGGGTAGTCTTAATCAAATAGGAGCCAGAAGAAAGACTATTCAAATTAATTTGGATGTTATTGAAGCCAGTAACAACAGCGGAGTTAACGCGTAAAACTTCCTTACCCATCAAATCAAATATTTGTATCATTAGCTCGTCTTCACTAATTGATTGATAATCAAGATTTACAAAATCTTGTTTTGTTGGATTTGGATATATAGAACTACCAACCTGGCCGTTTTTGATTTCTACAACAATCACTTCACTTAGGTTAGAATGACCATCAAAATCTACCTGGTTAAGACGGTAATAGTTTTTCCCATCTTTGGGTTGAACTAAAAGCTCGTAATTCTTTTGAGAAATGGAATTCCCATAACCTTCCACAAAGGAAATTGCTTCCCAATCGAGGCCATTAGTAGTGTGCTGAATTTCAAACCCTCTGTTATTAATTTCAGATGCTGTTGACCATATTAGCTTAATTCCGTTTCTTTCTTGCTTAAATTGAAAGTTAGAAAGTTCTACAGGTGCAGCTATTTGCCAAGTACAGTTGTTGGCGGCGTTACAATCAGCTTCTGTTGTTATATTCGCACAATTATTATTATTGCCATCGGCAACACAGATTCCTTGTGCGTTAACATTAACAGAAGACAGAGATAGAATTAAAAATAGAGAAAAAAGAAAAGGTAAAGCTTTTTGGCTTTTGGGGAATAAGTTAAAAGAGGAGTAAACTTTTTTCATGAGTGTTGTTTTAATGAATTAGAATAATGAGTGTAATAATTCTTATTAGATTCTCAATATTTCGAATTGAAGTTTAGAATTATTTGCAAAGTCACTATGAAGATAGGGAAATATTTATAATTAATATAATTGTTTATAGTATGACATTGGGGCGATTGTTTCTAATTTAGATTATAGCTTTTCAATCATTGATAATAAGGAAAGCCATTTATTTTAATTTATCTTTGCGCCGTGGAAAATTTGCAGCGTGTTTTGGGTTTATACCGCGATAGTAAAAAGACCCAACAGATTGTAGAATACTTAAATCAGGACACTCCGGCTCGCTTATTATTGCGAGGAATGACCGGAGCGCAGGATTCCTTTGTCCTGGCGGGAGCGTATCTATCTAAACCTCAAACCCATCTTTTTATAGCTAGCGATAAAGAAGAGGCCGCCTACCTTCAAAATAATCTTACTAATCTTTTCGATAAAAAGCCCATAGGGTTCTTTCCTGATTCGTTTAAACGACCAATGCATTTTGAGGAATTGAATTCTGGGAATGTATTGCAACGAACAGAGTTAATCAATCGAATTACTAGTGACGGTTTACTGGGAGAGATTATCGTCACTTATCCGGAAGCCCTTTTTGAAAAAGTAGTTGCTCCTAAAGTACTGGATGAGACAAGGATAAATATCGTTAAAGATGAATCCGTTGATGTGGATTTTTTGGTGGAGGTACTCATTGAGTATGGCTTTCAGAGAGTTGACTTTGTATTTGAGCCAGGGCAGTTTTCTGTACGTGGAGGTATTTTAGACATTTTCTCGTACGGAAACGAGTGGCCTTATCGTATAGAGTTATTTGATGATGAAGTAGAGAGCATTCGGACTTTTGACCCGATCTCCCAGCTATCACAACGCAAAATAGCTAAGGTATCCATTGTGCCGAATGTCAATACTCGGTTTACCCAGGACCAGAAAGTCTCAATCTTTAGTGTGTTACCTGAGAATACAGTTATCTGGATTAGCGAGTTTCAGATCCTGGTGGATAAACTTCAAATGTGCTTTGAGAAAGTAGAAGCCTTTGCGAGCACCGTTCATTTGGATGAGCATGAAGATTTAGCGGAGGTACTCAAGGAAAGAGCATTTATATTGCCTAAAGATATCATGGGTGATATTGATCAATTTGACATTTTGGTGCTAAGAAATAGTGGTTTTCCCTTACCATTTCAGGAAGAGATTACTTTTGAGTCTAAGCCACAACCTAGTTTTAATAAAAACTTCAAGTTACTAATTGAAGACCTCAGAGAAAACGGAAAAAATGGATTAACCAATTATCTGCTTACGGATAACCCAAAACAGATAGAACGCTTTTATGCAATCTTCTCTGACCTGGAAGCTAATGTGGAATTTCACCCGATTGTCAAGTCAATTCATCAAGGGTTTGTCGACCAGGAATTGAAAATTGCCTGTTATACCGACCATCAAATCTTTGAACGGTTTCACCGGTACAAACTCAGGCGAGGATTCACCAAAGACATGGCGCTTAATCTACGCATGCTTCGGGAGTTGACACCAGGAGACTTTGTTACGCATATTGATCATGGAGTCGGACGATATTCTGGCTTAGAAAAAATAGATATAAACGGACATGTTCAGGAGTCTGTTCGATTAATTTATAAGAATAATGATATACTTTATGTGAGTATTAACTCACTACATAAAATATCCAAATTCGTAGGCAAAGAAGGAACTGCACCGAAGTTGAATAAACTTGGGTCGGATGCCTGGAAAACGCTAAAACGTAAGACGAAGAAGAAAGTAAAGGATATCGCTCAGGAGTTAATTAAGCTCTATGCAAAACGAAAGGCTTCGGAAGGCTTCGCCTTTAATGAAGATGGCTATCTGCAAAATGAATTAGAAGCATCATTTATTTACGAAGATACGCCTGACCAATTAAAAGCAACTAATGATGTAAAAGAGGATATGCAAAAAACTTATCCTATGGATCGCCTGATTTGCGGAGATGTTGGTTTTGGTAAAACGGAGATTGCAGTGCGCGCAGCATTCAAGGCAGTCGTTAGTGGCAAACAAGTAGCGATACTTGTGCCTACTACAATACTCGCTTTGCAGCATCATAAAACCTTTGGTGAACGGCTAAAGGAATTTGGAGTGACTACTGATTATATCAATCGTTTCCGTACTGCAAAAGAGAAAAGAGAAATTTTCGAAAAGCTGAAAACTGGAAAAATAGATATTGTTATTGGAACGCATGGCCTGCTAAATAAAGATGTTGGGTTTAAAGACTTAGGCTTATTAATTATTGATGAAGAGCAGAAGTTTGGAGTAGCCGCCAAGGAGAAACTACGTAACCTAAAAGTAAATGTGGATACGCTGACCCTTACGGCGACGCCGATTCCGCGGACCTTACAGTTTTCGCTGATGGCTGCTCGTGACCTGTCAATCATTCGTACCCCTCCTCCTAACCGCCAACCGATACATACGGAGGTGAGAGTCTTTAATCCTGATCTGGTAAAAGATTCCATCTATTATGAAATTAATCGTGGAGGTCAGGTTTTCTTTGTTCATAACCGAGTTAAAACATTGGCAGAGATAACTGCTATGATCAAAAGGCTTTGTCCTGATGTGGATATTGCTATGGCGCACGGTCAGATGGAAGCGAAGTCCCTTGAAAAAACGCTACTAGACTTCATTGATCGCAGATATGATGTTTTAGTCTGTACCAATATTATCGAAACAGGATTGGATATTCCAAATGCGAATACCATGATCATTAATAATGCGCATCAATTTGGGATGAGCGACCTCCACCAATTACGAGGAAGAGTAGGGCGTTCCAATAAAAGAGCCTTTTGTTATTTGTTCTGTCCGCCGCTTTCTGTATTGACGCCAGATGCCCGTAAACGCCTGCGAACACTCGAAGAGTTTTCTGACCTGGGCAGTGGATTTAATATTGCGATGCGGGATTTAGATATTCGAGGAGCCGGAAACTTACTGGGGGGTGAGCAGAGTGGATTTATTTCTGATATCGGATATGAAACGTATCAGAAAATTCTTGAGGAAGCAATCCAGGAATTGAAAGAGACGGAGTTCAGAGAATTATTCAAAGAAGAACTGGAGAAAGAAGACCGGGACTATATTCGGGACGTACAGGTAGAAACGGATCGCGAAATGTTGATTCCTGATAATTATGTAAATGTCATTCAGGAAAGACTCAGTTTGTATACTGAATTAGATGCCATTCAAAAAGAAGAAGACCTGCAAGAGTTTATACAAAGAATGAGCGACCGTTTTGGTAAAATTCCTAAACCTACGAAAGAATTATTTGAAGCGCTGAGAGTACGTTGGGTTTGTAGAAAATTAGGCTTTGAGCGGCTGAGCCTAAAAAGTGGAAAACTTCGGTGTTATTTTGTTAGTGATCCACAATCTCCTTTCTATGAGACGGAGTTATTTAAAGGATTACTTGCACATGTTGCAACACAAGGGCAGCAAGAAGGACTCACCTTTAAGAAGACCAGCAATCATTTTATTCTCATTAAAGAAAATGTTGCTTCTCTCAAGCATGCACGTGAAATTATTAACCACTTAAGAAAAGTGGTCCAGGGAAAAATGGAAGTAGTGGATTAATCACTTGCCGGGTTTTAGTGGTAACGGAATGATTCGAACATTCGTCTCCTGGGCTTCAACCAGGTGCTAGGCCAACTCAGCTACGTCACCATTGATTATCTATGCGGGAGGATCCTCTTTTTTTTAATGCTTTCCAGTATTAGATTTATACCTCCACTTAACAATAGATCTTTGAAGATGCGAACAGTATCGAACTGTTTTCCCCGGAACCAAAATCCGGTGCATTACCATTTATGCTACGCATCTGTAAATTAAATTAATCAACAAAAAAAGCTTCGTAGAGGATTGATCTCCTACGAAGCTTTTTCGATTATCTGTACAGCTTTATTGCTTACTCAATCTGTATCTCGTAAGAGGAGGATCGTGCCAAAGGCTTGCTGATCAAATAAGAAAATATAATTGTACTTTGTCATCATGGCAATATAACCGAGCGGCTTAAAGAAATAGTTCCAGAGCAGGGAAAAATATTTTTCTATGATTGTTATTTGTGGAGTATTTCGACTATTTTTTTGAAGCGCTAGGCTTAACTTGTGCATATGATCCTTATTCCACAACGACTCTTCGAAAGCAAACAGGTTTCTACGATCCTTCGAGACGGTAACGTTTGTATTCTCAGTAAAGCATTGACGGAACCGGTCATTGAACGGGAAGGCTATATCTCTAATCATGTGATCTCGATTTTGCTGGCAGGAGAGCAAAGGATAAAAACTTTTGATGGCGCACTGATCACCGTCCAACCTAAAGAAGTGCTCTTTATTCCGAGAGGGATGTATCACATCTCTGACTTGATTCCCAAAGAAGGGACTTTTAGGAGTTTGTTGTTTTATTTTGATGATCGAATTATTCAGGAATTTCTGTCCACCTCGAAAATTACGGAAGTGTCTAATACTAAAGTTCCTGATCACTTAAAGTTTGGTGTGGTACCAACGGTGGAATTATTTGCAAAGGCTTTGATAAATATTTACCAGGGCGATCAACTCCGAAATAAAAATTTTCTGGATTTAAAAATTCTGGAACTACTGCATTTGCTTAATGGTTTGGCGAAGGAGCAAGCGTTCGCTAATTTCTTATTCCGCCTGACGCTTCCCAAAAAGAGGAATATCAAAACCTTTATGGAGCAAAATTTTGATAAACCACTAAAAGTTGAAGACTACGCTTATTTAACCGGCCGTAGTTTGAGTACCTTCAGGAGAGATTTTAAATCATTCTATGAGCTAACGCCTCAGAAATGGCTCAAGGAAAAACGACTCGAAAAAGCAATCGCCATCCTGGCTCAAAAAGAAATCAGTGTTACAGAGCTGGCATACGAGGTTGGCTACGAAAATATCTCCTATTTTATTAAAGAATTTAAGACTAAAGTCGGCCAATCTCCCAAACAATACATCCTGTCTCTCAATCGGAATCAATTAAAATAAGTTTTTCTGAAAAAATGTAAAAAATAATTTAGTTGCTGATTATCAGTAACTTATGATTTGTTTTGTTACCTCGGACTTGCTGGTTCTGCTCTATTTTAGTGCCTTTCAAAGTATCTGTAACTCATTTGTAACTTCGGCCCATATCTTTGCACCATAATTATTTGAAAAACATCTTATATCTAATAAAATGGCAACAAAGAAAGTATCAAAATCAAAAGTGGAGCAAGTAGCAGATAACGTAAAATCAACTGCAGTAAACATCCACGATGAAGCATTAAAAGTATCTGACAACTTAGTAGAGGGTTCATTAGCAACCGGAGCGAAATGGCAAAAGATTATGGCTAAAGCGCTTACTGAAGGAACAGAACTTTTGGGCAAACAACAAGACTTCCTTTTTGACACTTTAGAAGAAGTTAAAGGTCAATACCTAAAAGGAAACAAACGCTTTATGAAGCTTATCGGTTTTGAATTACCAAAACCACGTAAAGTAAGAAAAGCAATCAAAGCTAAAACTGAGGCAGTTGAAACTACTGTAAAAAAAGCAACGAAGAAAGTAAGCAGAAAGGCTAAAGCTGTTGCGCCTAAAGCTTCTGCAAAAACTGACATCAAAAAAGATAACCTGAAGCAGATCGATGGTGTAGGACCAAAAATCGAATCTTTATTACAAGTAGCAGGTATCAATACTTTTGCAAAAGTAGCTAGTACAAGCGTAAAAGATTTACAAGCGATTTTGGATACTGCAGGACCTCGTTTCCGCGCTCAAGATCCTTCAACCTGGAGAGCTCAGGCTAAACGTTTAGCTAAGTAATCCAACTTTAGAATAAAAGTTAAATTTTAAAAACATTGTTTGCCTTCGGCAAATACCAAAAATAAAAAATCATGGCAACTAAGAAAGTAGCAAAAAAAGTAAACAAAAAAGACGTTAACAAATTTGATTTCTCTGATAGCATCAAAGCAATCAAAGGAACTGCAAAGACAGTTAACAATCAAGTAAAAGACGCAGCAGAAGAAGTAATGGAAGATCTTCGTGAGAACGGAACTCAACTTCGTGAAGTAGCCGTTGCACGTGCTAAAAAGACTTATAATAAAGCATACAAATCTGTAGCAGAGGTAGCTGAAAACGTTGCAGAAACTGTAAACGTTGAAAATATCTCAAAAGTGACTAAAGACGTAAATGACTACACACTTAAAACTGCTGAAGAGTTAGTAGAAGGTGCAATCACCAATGGTGAAAAGTGGCAAGGCGTAGCTCAAAAAGCAGTTAAAGGTGGATTGAAATTAGCGGCAAAACAACAAGACATTGTATTTGATACTTTGGAATCACTCAAAGGTCAACTTACAAACACTACAAAAAGATTCAGAAAATTAGTTTCTAATAACTAATCAGAATCCGAAAATTATTTCCCAAGGTATGATAGCGTCACTTTTAGTGGCGCTATCCGCTACCTGAACTACGATTCAATTGTAATAAAAGAATAATCATGAGCGGAAGTATCAGTAAAGTTTTAAAAACAACAAAACAAGCAAATGCTATCCTAGGGAAAGCTGGAGGAATTATTTTTAAAACTTCTTTCAACACCGCGAAGCAACTTGCAACGCTTTATAAAGATGCCGGAGTAAAAGCATTTCAATTGAGCAAAGAGGTAGTAACGAAGACCGTGGAGTTGACTTTGGATAACCAAAAGCAAGTCATCAAAACTTCCGGAAAAGCAATTAAAGATGCTGCAAAAAGCATCCGTGAGCAAGAGCCAGAATTACAAACGATGACTAAGGCGAAAGCTAAGCGTACAAGAAAGACAACACCTAAGCGTAAGAACGTAAAAAAAGAGATCACAATCGATGACTTAATTTAAGTCCTCTCAAAGTGATACAACATAAATGATATACACTTCGCCTCATTGAGGTGATAATAGGGTTTGAATAGTTTTACTAAGTTCGGAGTTTATGTGTCCAAATACACAAACTTCGAACTTTTTTGTTTGCTGAATTAACCAACGAATCTTCCACCTTTTGAACAAGCAGTGTAACTGCGTTCTATCAAAGACGCAGCTCTGAGAATAATTATTAAAAATATCGGCTTTGGTAAAAAAATGCTCTAGTCTTTTACCGAAGAACAAAACTATACATCATGCGAATTATCCTTTTTACAGGAAAAGGGGGCGTAGGTAAAACTACCGTTGCAGCCTCAACTGCCCTTAAATGTGCGCAAGAAGGAAAGAAGACCTTGATTATTTCTACTGATCCTGCACATAGCTTATCCGATGCCTTAAGTTTGAAATTAGGGCCGGAGCCCCAAGAGATTGCAGATAACCTTTTTGCACAGGAGTTTGATGTATACTACTCCATGCAAAAGCATTGGGATAATATGCGGAACCTGATGAACACCATCTTCCGCTGGCGTGGGGTAAAAAACGTAGTGGCTGAAGAACTCTCTGTATTGCCAGGAATGGAAGAAGCATCTGCCTTTCTTTGGTTAGAAAAATATTACCAGGAGGGAGAATACGATGTGATCGTTATCGATAGCGCACCTACCGGAGAGACCTTAACTTTGCTTTCTCTACCGCAAGTTGCGAAATCCTGGATGACGAAAGCATTCAATAGCAAAAACATTGCGGTCAAAACAGTAACCAAAGGAGTAAAGTTTTTTACGGGAGTGCCCTTGGATAAAGGACTGGAAGAACTGGATGAGCTTTTCAATAAACTAGAGAAAATTCAGGAGGTTTTCCTGAATCCTGAAATTGCCTCTATCCGTATCGTTACTAACCCAGAACGAATGGTCATCAAGGAAGCGCGTCGCGCATATACGTATCTACAGCTTTATGGTTATAATGTTGATGGAGTAGTGATCAACCGTATTCTTCCGGAAAAAAATGTGGGCTCTGCTTTTAAATATTATGTGGAGTCGCAAAAAGAATATATCGAAGAGATTGAAGAAACTTTCCAGCCTTTGCCAATCCTTAAAGTACAGCATCAGGGACGAGAAGTATTCGGACTGGAGCAACTAAGTAAAATTGGAAACTCTGTATACGCTGATCATACCGCCTCTGAAGTGCTATACCTGGATAAGCCATTTGAGATCTTCGAAAATAGTAAAGGATATTTTTTCAAAACGAAATTACCTTTTGCAAAAGAAGGAGATATCGAATTGAATAAGTTTGGAGATGAGTTGGTGATTAATCTTGGTAACAGAAGACGTTCTTTAATCTTACCTCGGTTCGCTAACTTTTTGAAATTAGGAGAATATCGATTTAAAGATTCTTATCTGGTAGTCGCTTTAGAAAAGTAATTAATTAAATTGTGACCCTGAAAAATTCAGAAGGTCTAAATGATAGATAAAGCGTTATTCGCTTTCCAATGTTTTTTAGTTCCTAAAATATACTTAACCTAACATGGTGCAACAGTTGAAAACAGATACGCCAATTACACGCCCTTCTCTTTGGAAATATATCGGAGAACATATAAAGGTATGGTTTGAGGTATTTCGTTTTTTACGATTTAAGCGCCATTTTAAACCTAAGGCAGATGGTGATGGCCATCCGGTTTTGGTGATCCCTGGGTTTATGACTACAGACTGGTCGACACGAACTTATCGCAGTTATATTGATGAATTTGGTTACCAGTCTTACGGCTGGGGACTCGGGCGTAATTTAGGAGATATTAGCGAACTCAATATCCTGGAGGAAAAAATAGATGAACTTTATGATAAGCATCAGGAGCCGGTCAGCCTGGTTGGCTGGAGTCTTGGAGGGGTGTATGCTCGTCAGTTGGCAAAAGTAAAATCAGCTAAAGTTCGTCAGGTGATTACTGTTTGTTCCCCATTCGCCGGAATTGATCAGCCGAATAATGCTAAATGGCTTTTTAACCTGGTCAGTGTCGGGACTGAGGTCTCGGAGGCAGACAAACAGAAATGGACTCAGGATATTCCTTCACCTGCTCCTGTACCTACTACCGCCCTCTTTTCTAAGGATGATGGGATTGTTCCCTGGGCCGCTTGTATGGAGTGTGAAGAAGACAATCTTCATCAAAATGTTGAGATTAAAGGGACTCACTTTGGGCTGGGATTTAAACCTTCTGTCCTCCATATTACCCAAGATCGATTAAAATATACCAAAGAAAACTGGCCTCCTTATAAAGCTAAATAAGTCTTTTCCTTTTTCTTCTTTTAAGAACTCGTGCAACCCTTCTGTAACATTTTCATCTTTATAATCGTCAAACTTGAAAATAACTTCATGTAGGGGTATCTTCATTCGAAATGCGTCTATGGTTTGAAGTATATATTTCTTTGGAATACAACAACCAGACTTAATTTGACGGGTTAAAGAATTAGAAGATTAAACTAATCTTCCTTAATTAGAGTTTTTAATCTATATGCCCACATTAAGTCTTCAAATGAAAGCTCATGAAAAACAAACTTATTTTTGCCCTTCTCTTCTGTCTGTCCACACTAATTCAAGCTCAATATCCTGTCCTGGGAGAATCCAAAAATCAAATAAAGGTTGCGGGCGTTCTTTACGATCAGGAAACTAAAGAACCGATCTCTTATGCACATATCGGGATTCCTAAGCAGGGGCTTGGTACCACTAGTGGTCGTAATGGATACTTTGAACTTAAGGTCCCTGAAAGATTTGCTGAAGAGGTACTAACGATCTCTTTTATGGGCTACAAAACCTATCGCCGTAAAGTAAGTAGTATTAATAGCCCTGCAGATATTTACCTTGAAAAAGCAAGTTTAGAGTTATCGGAGATTATAGTGGCAGATGAAACCGCTGTCGAAAATATTATTCGTAAAGCAATTAAGGCGATCCCTAAAAATTATCCTACTTACCCAACTACAGTACTTGGTTTTTATCGTGAAGCTAAGACTAATGATAGCCTCGAATATATTTACCTCGCCGAAGGAGTACTCAATATTTATAAGCATAGTTACAAGAAAGATAAAGAGGGTTATGTTAGTCTGGTGCAAGGCCGCCGAATTAACCTGTTGAACCCATTAGATACGATTGTTCGCGGAGGACTGACTTCGGGGCACATGGCGGCGCATCGATTTGATATTGTACAAAATCGAGAGGATTTCATTAATGAAAAATATTTCCCGGTATACAAATATTGGATAGAAAGTATCACATCTTATAATGATCGACCAGTGTATATTATTGGCTTTGGAGAAGATCCTGATGGCGGTACGATAGAAGTAGAAGATGATAGCGGGTTTAACAATGGTTCGCTTGGAGTTTTAGGCCGCCTGTTTAGTAAGAGAAAACGGATTCGAAAAGAAGGCGCACGTATGGCGGGACGGATTTATATTGATAAAGAATCCTATGCTTTTATCCGTTCTGAATTCCACATTTTGCCGGAAGGCCTCAAGAAAACAAATGATTATCCTTTGTACGCGGGGAGCTGGAAAAAGAATACTTACCTGGTTAACTATCGCCAGATGGAAGGTAAATGGTTCTTTAGTGATGCTACTCGTGAGGGGATTCTATCCGGAGGGAATCGCTATAGTAATGAAGTAAAAATTACAGACATTAATCCCAATAAATCAGGTCCGCTTCCTTATCTCGATCGAATTGGTCGAGGTGCGGCTTTTAGCAGGATAACGGGTTCTTATGACCCTAATTTTTGGGCAAATTATAACACCACGCCACTAAATAAAGACTTGGCAGAATCTGTTCAGCAGCTCGAAAATGCTATTACCGCTCAACAGGCATTTGATGCAGAGAATATGCTCCGCCTTCAACAACAAAGAGATTCTATCTACGTCGAAGAACTCAAGAAAAAAGAAATGGCCAATCGTATTGAGAGCGGTGAAGAGATTCCGGAAGATTTTGAATTGGATCGTGGTCAGGTACAAGAGATTATTCGTGCTCGAAACAATGCAAAGAAACAAGAACGAGGTTACGACCGTGCAAAGTTTCATCTCGGCTTAGGTTCTCATTTGATTAGTTCGCAGGCCATTGACAAGCTCGGAATCAGCATCCTTACAGATGACGACCCCGCCGCGACTATCGTCGCTTTGGAAAATGACCTTAAGTCACGGGACTTCGAGATCGTAGGTCACTGGGATTTAGATGTTTATTTTCAAAAAAACTTCTTCGTTCGATTCGGTAGTGGATTTGATTTTTATAATAGCATCCATAAGGAGCGTACGATCGGCTTTGGTACAGAACTGAACCTCTCCAAACAACGTCCCTTCTACATCAAACTCATAGGGCAGTATAGTAACCTTCGCTACGCACGTAAGCTTGGAGATACCGAAAATGACTTTGGTAAGTTTAAGGTTCGAGGGAAGAAAATTAATTCCAAATCCGTAAACTTATACTACGGGAATAAGAATCATAATCTAAAACTCTCTGCGGAAATTTCACTAGAGATTAATCCACGTAAAGAATATTACATCCGAGGTGCCTATACCTTACCTTTCGCCAGGAATCAGGAAATCTGGATCAAAGAACGCAGGCAGCTATTTAACAAAAAACGTAATATCTCAATCGATAAAGATTATATCCAGGTAACTCGTAATGGAGAGCCTTACCAACAACACTTGCTTGACGAGCCAACAATCGCCCTTACGTTTGGAGTGCTCTTTAAATAGTCATCCTATCAAGTTTAGCGAAGTGTTACTTTGGAAGGTACAGTATACGTAAGTTTCTAACTTATGTGTACTGTATGAATATTATGAAAATGACAGTAGAGTGGCTACTGACATTTTATTTAATTGCTTTGATACTTTAGGATGTTTTCAGCTTCTTTATAATAGGATATTAATTGTAATTCTCGCATAGAAATATCATCCAATCTATCTTTTATTAATACCAAATTTGTTCTCGCATGCGCTTTGGAGTTCAAATCTGGTGACAATAAAATTTCAACTAAATTAGGGAAAGACTCAAAAGCAGAGTTCTGTTGTTTATAAACTCTTGATAAGACAAATAATTCATCATAATCAAAATTTACAATTAAGGGATGAGATTTGGCGATTTCCCATGCATCATTTGAAAGCCATTCTCCCATAATTGTATTTTTTGAGAATGCACTGTAAAGTATTGATTTGTCAGCTATAAAATCCGCTACAAAATTTTCATCCTTAGCAAGACTATCTAACTTTTTTACTATATCTCGGTGATAAGGAACCCACTCATCGAGTAGTTTTATATTATTATTTAATTCTGATTTTATTTTTGACATCAGCTTTTTAGCTTCCTTTTTGTTTTTATTATCCTCAATTCTTTCACTCAGGTATAAACCAAGAACCACACTAAAAACAATCAAGCAAATTTGGGTGATATTTTTCGTTATTGTCTCATTCATTCTATCAAGTTCTTTCTTTAAAAGATGAGTTTAAAGTTTTAGTTGTCTAGGTGCGTCCAGTAAAGTGTAGTTATTGTTGTACTTTTGTTATTCTACCTCTTCCAATATGAGCCTCTCGACCGCATCAATTTCATTAACTACCCCCCTTAGCTGTCTTATTGATTTTGATTCAGAAAAGTGCATCCACTCTTGAATGGCTTCCAGCGCCAAGATGACATCATTGGCGTTTTCATCAATTCGTAATTCAGCTTTAAGTTCTTTTTGATTCTCTAATCTCTCTTCCAGATTTAGTGATCCGATGAGCATACTCAACCGCTCAGTAACACCCAAAATGATTTCCCCAAAAGCATATTTAAGATACTTCCCAGTTTTTCCTTCTGAAAGTAAGTTTTGCCTAATTTTTCTAAAGAATTTTATCATTGGTTATTCTGGTTTATCCAATGGAGTACAATTATAATTCGCATTTTGTGATAGACTGCATTTTCTATTCACTTCGGATTTAGAAGAAAGCCAAATGTTCCGAAGAGAAATTTTCGATGGCCTTGATTTTTATATCCTTGAAAAATAATTCGGCAGCTTCACTTTGTAATTGTATTTTACCTTTTGTCAAAGGAACAGCTTCCCCTTTTTCGTTAATATATCTTGAGTCCTTTAGGACCATAACTACTTCTCCGTTGACGATATGGAGACTTTTTCCATTCAGACAGATTAAGTCCAGTGTATTCCATTCATCTGGCTTATTCTCATAATTATTACTTCTTAAACAGTACTTTCCAGCTTCTCCATTTTCACCAAAACTTAAAAAGTCTTGACTTTCATGAGCCATTGGATTTAAACCGGATTCGGATGCATAGGCACGGATGTCAATAGCAGAAGTAGCTTGACTCCAAAAATCACCAGTATGTGCTTCCATGATTTGAAATTCTTGTGACATCATCCATGATCGCCAATGTTCCACCCCAAAAGGACCGATTGAATGGTATAAGATACCAGAATCCTTTAGGCGATCCAATCTAGGAATCCATTTTTTGTCTCCCCATTTAAACTGTAGTTGAAGGTGGTAATTTTCATATTCATTTTTACTAGCTAAGCAACCATAATATTCACCACTTACCTTGATGATCGTTTCATCATCTTCAACCATTGTTGTAAAAACATTAAAGCCAGGTTTATTTAATCCAATAGGCTCTATCTTGTTTCCCGCTTCATCAAGAGGAGGAGTGCCATCATAATCAATTTGATGCTTAAAACTTAGGTACCTGTCCCAGTCTGAGAGGTTTTCATCAATTAGTGATATCCATTCAGAATCATCGGTCACCTGAACTTGATTGCCCTGGTCAGAACAGGAAAAGTATAGGGTGAGGAAGAAGAGTAGTATAATTTTTTTGTCAAGTTGGTTTGTTAATTCGTTTTGCATATTAAAGTGTAATTTATTCATTTGCCCGGTAAGGGTACGCAATTTATATCGCGCTCAAAATCGTGAAATTTCATTGGAAAACTTCATTTTCATTGTAAGTCGGCTGACTTTAATACACACTATGCTGATTTTATTCAAAAGTCCCAGATGCGAGATAGATTTTCGTGATGGGTTAAAATAGTTTGAGTGAGCCCTTGGAGAATTGTTTAAATAATTCCCTGTCAAGTTTAGCGAAGCGTTAACTTGGAAGAATAAGATCAAGACAAGTTTCTAACTTGTCTCCACGATATCTCAAAATTAAATCTCCGCTTACTTTTCTATGTAAGCTTTGATACATTCTGGTCTGTGTCAATGTAAGTCGAAATTTATCAGAAAGTATTCACTTGTTATTTAATTCCCATTCCCATTCTCATTCTTAAATGCCTATCTTTGCGGCATGACATTTTACGACCTTAATCTTAATAAGCCCTTGTTAAATGCATTGGACGAAATGGGCATGGTAGAACCAACACCCATACAGGTCCAGTCTTTTTCACCAATCATGGCTGGGAAGGATATTATAGGTATTGCACAGACCGGAACAGGTAAAACTTACGCTTATTTACTACCGGTTTTGCGACAGCATAAGTTTTCTAAGGAATTACACCCGCGAACGCTTATAATCGTTCCAACCAGAGAGCTTGTAGTACAGGTCGTTGATGAAATCAAAAAATTATCTTCTTATATCAGTATTCGAGCCGTTGGTGTATATGGTGGGACCAATATGAATACCCAGCGTCTGGTCGTAGAAGAGGGCTTAGATGTTCTTGTAGCTACTCCGGGACGATTATATGATCTGGCAATGTCTGGTTCACTGAATCTGAAGTATATCAAAAAACTCATTATAGATGAGTGTGATGAAATGCTGAATCTTGGGTTCCGACCTCAATTAATGAATATTCTGGATCTAATTCCAGAGCGGCGGCAGAACCTTCTTTTTTCTGCTACGATTACCGAAGAAGTGGAATCAATTATCGAAACCTTCTTCAATGACCCGGAAAAAATTGAAGTAGATATAACCGGTACACCAGTAGAGAAAATTGATCAGTCCGCTTATTGGGTACCAAATTTTAAAACCAAAACCAATCTGCTTCAACACTTACTGAATAAGCAAGATGAAATGATCAAGGTTCTGGTGTTTGTGAGTACAAAGCGCCTGGCAGATATTTTGTTCGAAGCGATTTCGCCTGTGTATCCTGATCAGGTAGGGATTATTCACTCTAATAAAGCTCAGAATTTCCGGATTAATACAGTGAAATCTTTTCATGCTGGAGAGATAAGAGTACTTGTTGCTACTGAAATTATTGCTCGTGGTATTGATGTCTCCGAGGTGACGCACGTCATAAACTTCGATGCACCGGATGCTGCCATGAATTATATCCACCGTATCGGTCGAACAGGACGGGCGGAACAACGCGGAAATGCAATCACTTTCTTCAAAGAAGACGAACTAGAGACAAAGCAGGCCATTGAAGAATTGATGAATATCAAAATTGAAGAATTAGCTTTCCCTGAGGAAGTTGAAGTAATCGATGAGTTGATCCCCGAAGAGATACCGCGATCAGCCGGAGATATTAATTACTTACCCAAAATCAACTTAGGCTCCAAGGGCGCTTTTCACGAGAAAAAAGAGAAAAATAAAAAGGTTAACCTCGCTCACCTAAAGCGTAGAGCAAGAGCAACTCAAAAGAAAAAAGCCCGCCGTAAAAAGAAACGATAGTCAACGCTAACTAATACTGCTTAATTTTCATGCCTTCACGAATAGCTATTAAACTAAAACCCGCCGCCGAACGTCAAGTAAAAAAAGGCCATCCCTGGGTTTTTGAAGGAAGTATCATTAAGCAAAGTGGGGAAGCGGAAGCCGGAGATCTTGCCATCATCTTTGATCAAAAGAAAAATAAATTTTTGGCCTGTGGATTTTATGACCCGGATTCGCCGATCAGAGTAAAACTCCTCCAGTTTCATCAATCTGCAAAAATCGATAGCGATTGGTTTAAAACAAAGATCGAAGAAGCATTTGAACTTCGAAAACCATTACTGCAAACAGATACCAATAGTTACCGATTGCTTTATGGAGAGAATGATGGTATGCCGGGATTCATCGCCGATGTCTATGCTGGAGTCTTGGTGATTAAATTATATTCTGCCATCTGGTTTCCTTATCTGGAAGAAATTATTCCTCACCTTACTGCGGTAAGTCAATGCGAAGTAATTGTATTACGCCTGAGTCGTAACCTACAAGGATCAGCGCATTCACATGCTTTCTCCGATGGTCAAATATTGAAGGGTGCTTTAAAAGATGAAGTCATTGTTTTTCGAGAGCATGGGCTACGATTTTCTGCCAACGTTATCCATGGTCATAAAACCGGATACTTTTTGGACCATCGTCATAATCGTAAACGAATCGGAGAACTAGCAAAAGATAAACGTGTGCTGGATGTATTTGCTTATGCGGGGGGATTTTCTGTACATGCTCTCGTCGGTGGTGCAAAGGAAGTGACCTCCGTAGATATCAGCGCCAAAGCCCTTGAGGTTGCTCAGGCGAACGCTGCGCTTAACCCCAGTAAAGGTATTCATAAAACCTGGGCTGTCGATGCTTTTGCAGGGTTAGAACAAATGATTCAGGAGGGAAAAGAGTTTGACCTGATTATTATCGACCCTCCATCTTTTGCAAAACGGGAAAGCGAAATCGCTACAGCCAAAAAGAAATACATTGAACTCGCTCGCCTTGGAGCAAAACTTACTGCTTCGGGCGGAACATTATTGCTCGCATCCTGTTCCTCTAGGGTAGTCGCAGATGAATTCTTTATACTTTCAGAAGAAGGAATTGTATCTGCCGAAAGAGATTTTCAATTATTAGAAAAATCTTTTCATGATATTGATCATCCTATTCAAATCATGGAAGGGGCTTACCTTAAAGCTGGGTATTATCGAATAGTATAAGTTGTTTTAAGGTGAAAAACTACATTTAAAATTGCAGCCACAAGATCAAGTCAAACCTGTTATTCATTTCGCACATGCCAATGGGTTTCCTCCCGGAGCGTATCAGCCTTTTCTTCATCATTTCGAAAAAGACTATCAAGTAATCACAAGCACCTTCCGACCTTTATGGGGAGATCAGGACCATAAATGGTTGAAGAGCTGGAGGCAATTCGGAGATGATCTAATCCAGTATCTGGACAACCAGGGTTTCAAAAACGGAATAGGGATGGGGCATTCCTTAGGAGGTGTTGCTACGATCCTGGCAGCGATGAAAAGACCTGATCTTTTTTCTAAAATAATACTGCTCGACCCGGTGATATTTGATGGGACATTGTTTCATTTGGTAAATATGCTTCCGGAAAGTTTGCGTAAAAAGATTATTCCTGTCGCTAAGATTGCGCTGAAAAGAAAAGACGAATGGCCTTCCAAAGAAGTTGTTTATAATAGCTGGCGCGCCAAACGAATCTTTAAAAGAATACCAGATGAAGTTTTGAAAAACTTAATCGAACACGCTACCATACCTACCGATAGCAATAGCGTTAAACTTGCTTACTCCAAAGAATGGGAAACGCAGGTCTATATTACCGCGCCCTTGATTTTTCGTCAATTGAAAAAAATGAAAACACCAATGATTGTCGTTCGGGGAGATAAGACAACTGTGATTACATCTGAAATTTGGGAATCCTGGAAAGCTGCCCAACCTGATAATGTTTTCATAAACTATGAAGGAGCTGGCCATCTGGTTCCGTTTGAATTTCCTCATGCTCTAGCAAAAAAAATCCTACCTTTAATACCCACCCTGGGTCAATAGAAAAAATCGACTTAGGAGTATTGTAAAAATAAACTCTATAAAATGCGATTAGCTAATATTGTTTCCACCATTTGTATTTTTTTATTATTCACGGGTTACTCCGCTGCTCAGAAAATTGATTCCAAGGTAGTAGACCGCTGGGTAAATGACCAAATGTATGAGGCCATCACCGAACATCGAGACTTAGTAAGTATCCCTTGTGATGCTTTCTATCCCGAGGATATGGATAAGAATATTGAATGGCTACATACTGCTTTTAAGAAAAGAGGGTTTGAGGTCAAGTCATTGTCTACTCCGACCATTCCTATCGTTTTGGCAGAGAAAAAAATTGACCCCAAATTGCCAACGGTTTTGTTTTATATCCATTTTGATGGTCAGCCTGTTGATGCTTCTAAATGGGATCAGGATGATCCGTTCACACCTGTACTTAAAAGACAAAATGCTGAAGGAGTTTGGGAGATTGTTCCCTATGAACAGGCAAAAGACTGGGACAAAGAATGGCGGGCCTATGCTCGGGCAGCAGCAGATGATAAAGGGCCAATTATTATGTTTTTGCATGCACTGGATATCCTGGAACAGCAAAAAATAAGACCTGCTTATAATATCAAAGTATTATTAGATGGAGAGGAGGAAAAAGGCTCTGCCGGCTTAAAGAAAACGGTCGAAAAATACCGGGATGAATACCAGGCCGACCGAATGATTATCATGGATGGCCCTGCACACCCAACCAATCGTCCTACCTTGACTTTTGGTTGCCGGGGATCTACTTCAGCGACGCTGGTAGTCTATGGGCCTAAGCTCCCACAGCATAGCGGGCACTACGGAAATTATGCACCGAACCCTGCCTTTCGAGCGGCCAAATTACTGGCAAGCATGAAGGATGAAGATGGTCGTGTTTTGATCGATGGCTTTTATGATGGAATAAAAATCGACGCAGCAACAAGAGCTATTTTAGAAGCGGTACCGGATGATCAAAAATCTATTCAAGCCCAGATTGGAATTGCCCTTCCTGATAAAGTTGGGAATACTTACCAGGAAGCTTTACAGTATCCTTCCTTAAATATTCGAGGGATGTCCTCTGCCTGGATTGGCGCTCAAACCAGGACAATCGTGCCGGATAAAGCCATTGTGCAACTGGGGATACGACTGGTCAAAGAGACAGAAGGAAAGCGAATGCTTGCCTTAGTAAAAAACCATATCGAAGCACAAGGCTATTATGTAATTGATCGCGAACCTACCGAAGAAGAGCGCTTAAAGTATCCTCGGATTGCAACCTTTAGACCTCGTGGTGTTACGAATGCATTTCGAACTGAAATTGATTCGCCAACAGGACAATGGTTGACCAGTGCTATTCAAAGAATTTATAATGAAGAGCCGGTACGTTTACGGACAATGGGCGGAACGATCCCAATCACACCAATCGTAGAAAGCCTGGGTATTCAGGCTGCTATTGTTCCAATGGTTAATATGGATAATAACCAGCATAGCCCTAACGAAAACCTTCGGCTGGGGAATTTATATAATGGGATCAAAACCTGTATTGGGATATTTACAGAACCACTTCCAAAAGAATAGAAAAGTAGAACCCTTGAAGATCAATAACCAACACTACCACACCATTTGGACAACTAATGATGATGCAACGGTGCAAATCATTGACCAGCGTTGGCTACCACACGAATTGGTGATTGAGGACCTGAATACGGTAGAAGAGACCGCAACTGCAATCCGGGATATGCATGTTCGGGGAGCCCCGTTGATCGGCGTTACGGCAGCCTTTGGAATGTATCTCGCCGCCAGATCAGCGAATAAAAATAATATGACTTCTGTGTTGAATAGCGCAGCGACTTTGCTGAAAGCTACCCGGCCTACTGCTGTAAATCTTGCTTGGGCGGTTGATCAACAATTGGATTTGATGAACAAGGCAGTGTCAATAAACCCGGATTTGTTCCTTGCGAAAGCGAAAAAACTAAAAGAAGAAAGTATAGAGCGCTGTCGCCAAATCGGAACATTTGGATTGCCCTTGATAGAAGCAATTTACGAGCGAAAAAAATCTACCGTAAACATTTTGACTCATTGTAATGCAGGTTGGATGGCTTGTATTGATTACGGAACTGCTACTGCTCCAATTTATGCGGCGCATGATGCGGGAATTCCTGTTCATGTGTGGGTAGATGAAACCCGACCTCGCAATCAGGGCGCCCGAATTACTGCCTTTGAATTACAGGAGCACGGTGTGCCACACACTGTAATTACTGATAATGCCGGAGGGCATTTGATGCAGCATGGTGAGGTGGATTTGGTGATAGTAGGTACTGACCGAACAACTCGGACTGGCGATGTTTGTAATAAGATTGGAACCTATCTGAAAGCCTTAGCGGCTCATGATAATAAGGTACCTTTTTATGTTGGAGCGCCCTCTAGTAGTATTGATTATTCGCTGGGCGATGGCCTTCGAGAAATACCTATCGAACTACGTTCGCAGGACGAAGTCAAATTTATCCAGGGGCAACACGAAGGGACTACCAAGAAGGTTTTGCTGACGCCAGCGCAAAGCCCGGCAGCAAATTATGCTTTTGATGTCACACCAGCACGATTGGTCACTGGGTTGATTACAGAGTTTGGTGTTTATGAAGCAAATGAATCTGCGTTGCAGGAAATGAAAAAGAAACTAGACGCTGAAACATAAGTTATGAATTTGGACGAAGGGTATATTAAGTTTAAAGCATATTGGGATAAGACTTCGCCTTATGAAAATGAGGTGATTCAAGAGTTGAATGCATGGCGGCAAAGGCTTTATGATGTGAATTTATTAGGCGCTTATCCTGACGGGATTGGATTTGGTAATGTGAGTCTTCGAAAAACCGGCAATCAATTTTACATTAGTGGTTCGACAACCGGTAATTTTAAAACATTGACCAATGAGCATTATGCCTTAGTGACGGATTTTGATCTTGACCAAAACGAAGTGCATTGTTCAGGACCAATCATCGCCTCTTCAGAAAGTCCCAGTCACGCTTCGCTATATCAATCTGTACCTGAAGTTAATGCAGTTTTCCACGTGCATCATTTTGAGCTCTGGAAAAAAACGTTGGATGAAATTCCAACTACAGATAAGTCTGCGCCCTATGGCTGTCCGGAGATGAGTCATGAGATTATGCGATTGATTAAAGAGTCTGATGTGCTGGAACATAAAGTCTTTGCAATGGGAGGGCATCGGGAAGGCTTGATTGCTTTTGGACGTACGCTTGACGAAGCAGGGGAAACCATTTTGTCCTTGCTAAAAAAGTATCTTGATTAGGAAGAATATTTATTTCTTAATCTGGAGATAGCCAGATTTCTTCAACTATTAATTAAATTAGTGTAATTGAAGACTTGATATTCTTAACTATAAACCAACTAAAATGAACCCAATTCTAAAAAACGTCCTTGCCGTTGTTGGAGGTATCCTTGGCGGTGGCCTCCTTAATTCCTTACTGGTAAGTCTTGGCCCAAGTATCATTCCTTTACCCGAAGGTGCTGATGTTTCCAATATGGAAAACCTAGCAGATGCAATGTCTTTGTTTGGCCCGGAAAATTTCATCTTTCCTTTTTTAGGCCATGCACTGGGGACGCTGTTTGGCGCTTATGTTGCGGCGCGATTGGCAGCTAATAATCATATGAAATTTGCACTGGGAATTGGTGTGTTTTTCCTCTTGGGCGGAATTAGTGCGGTAATTATGTTGGGCGGACCACTATGGTTTAAGGTAATGGATTTAGCATTAGCGTATATCCCAATGGGTTGGCTAGGAGGAAAGTTAGCGATGAATAGTATTAATGCAGATTAATAAATGAAAATAATTGTAGCGTCTAAAAATCCGGTTAAGGTAAATGCGGTAAAGATTGGCTTTGAACGGATATTTCCAGAGCTCAAAGCTGCTTTCGAAGGTGTCGCTGTTCCCTCTTTGGTTAGTGATCAACCGCTAAGTGATGAAGAAACCTTACGAGGTGCGGCTAATCGTGCAAAAAATGCGAAAGCTGACTTTCCGAATGCAGACTATTGGGTGGGGATTGAAGGAGGAATCGAAATGCAAGGTGATGATATGACAGCTTTTGCCTGGATCGTTATACAATCGAATGACAGCCTGGGTAAAGCCCGAACGGGAGCATTCTTTTTGCCACCTCCTGTGGTTGCATTGATAAAGCAGGGAAAAGAATTAGGAGAAGCTGATGATATCGTATTTGGAGCCAGTAATTCAAAACAAAAAGGAGGAGCAGTGGGACTGCTTACGCAGCAAGTGATTGACCGAACGAGTTTATATGTCGAAGCGGTAATCATGGCTTTTATTCCCTTTAAAAATCCAGGCCTGTATCTTGAGTCGTAAGTTTGTCGAACAATACATTTATTCTGTAACGTAAATCAAGATTCATGAAAAAGCTGCTATTGTGTTTTGTTTGTTTTACACTATTCACAATTACTATTTCTGCTCAACAGAATGTCAAATATTCAGAGGATTATAAAGGCGTACATGCTGCGATATTTGATTATGTCGAAGGATTATACTTAGTGGATTCGACCAGGATTGCCCGGAGTGTTCATCCTGATTTGCGAAAGCGTGGATATTGGTATAATGCGGAGAAGGCCGCCTATGCTGATAATCTGGATATGACTTACCAACAATTAAAAAACTTGGCTGCTTCCTGGAATAAGGGTGGAGGAAATGCAAATAATGAATCTCCGAAGATTATTGAAATATACGATATCAATGATCGCACAGCTTCTGCTAAACTTACTGCGGAGTGGGGTATTGATTATTTTCATTTAGCCAAACTAGATGGGAAGTGGTACATTATGAATGTACTCTGGCAATCGATAAAAGATTAAAAAGAGGGATAGGTTAATGAGAAAAATTATTGATGTAAGTACCTGGGATCGAAAGGCTCAGTTTCAGTTTTTTAAAAACTTTGAAGAACCTTTCTGGGGAGCGACGGTGGAAGTTGATTGTACTAAAGGATACAACTGGGCAAAGGAAAATGGTGTATCCTTTTATCTCTACTATTTATTCCAGTCAATGAAAGCGGTTAATGCTATTGAAAACTTCCGATATCGATATGAGGACGAAAAGGTTTATCTATATGATGATGTAGGAGCCTCCGCAACCGTACTCCGGGAGAATGGTACATTCGGTTTTTCGCATGTGGGTTTTCAGGAGCATTTCAGCGATTTTGTGGTATCAGCGAATAAAGAATTTTCCAGGGTTCGTGCTACAGAGGATTTGGTGCCAGGTTCCGCATCTGCAAATGTTGTCCATTATTCTTCTGTTCCCTGGTTGAAATTTACGGGGCTTTCTCATGCAAGAACATTCTCTAGACAGGATAGTGCACCGAAGATTTCTTTTGGCAAAATGACAAAACAAAATAACCAATTATCAATGCCTGTATCTATTCATGTACATCATGCTTTGGTGGATGGAATACATCTTGGACAACATGTTGATTACTTTCAGCAGTATATGGATGAAGGACTTGAACTTTAAAAGATGCCTGCAAAGCTAGAAATTAATACCGATCGATTATTGATCAGGACTTATCAGTCTAAAGATGCTGCTGATCTTCATCAGTTTGTTCAGGATAATACATATTATTTATACGAGACAGCCCCAATGACCTTGCGAAATAATGTGACACTGCTGCGTTCTCGGGCATTTCTCGAAATGGTAGAACGCGAGCGACAAGCGGGGAAGTGGATTTGGAATGCGATATTTTTAAAGTCATCAAATCAGTTTATTGGCCAGGTCTCTATTTACAATTTAGAGGAAGATTCAAAAACTTGCGAGTTGGGGTATTTTATTACCAAAGAACAAACAAGTAATGGATACGCTACCGAAACCTTACGGGCGATTGTAAAGTATTGCTTTGAAGAACTTAATCGAAATTCTATTCGACTTAGAATCAAACCGGATAATATAGCCAGTAAACGGGTAGCGGAAAAAGTAGGTTTTCAGCAGACTGGATTTCAGGCAAAAGTATTTCGAACGTATCAAGGCGGGATGATAGATCAGGAAGTATATGAAAAAAGCCTGAAAGAAATTACTTGCCTCGAGGGTGAAAGTTAAGAATGGTCTCTCTTAAGAATTCACGATCTAAATGAGTATAAATTTCAGTTGTTGTGATCGATTCATGACCAAGCATATCCTGCACCGCTTTAAGGTCCGCACCTCCTTCTACAAGGTGGGTTGCGAATGAATGTCGAAAAGTATGAGGGCTTACCGTCTTGTCTATACCGGCGGCGAGAGTGGCATCTTTAACGACCATGAAAAGCATGACTCGGGTAAGTTTTTTCCCACGTCTGTTCAAAAAAACAAAATTCTCATGATCTGGGTGTATATTCATCTGAGCACGACGGACGCCCTCCAGGTAAAAATTGATATGCTTAAGCGCACTATCACCAATGGGGACGATTCGTTCTTTGTTGTTTTTTCCGATAACCTTTACAAAACCAATTTCCGGATATAAGTTAGTGAGTCGAAGATTAATGAGTTCGCTTACGCGGAGTCCGCAAGCATAGAGCGTTTCTAACATGGCCCGGTTTCGGGTACCGTGCGGAGTGCTAAGGTCAATGCTGTCTAATACAGCATTAACTTCCTCGACACTTAATACTTCAGGTATTTTACGCTCAAGTCGGGGACCTTCCAATAAGTCGGTCGGAGCAGTGTCTAAAAGATCTTCAACAAGGAGAAATTTATAAAATGCTTTTAGGCCACTAATTATTCTTGCCTGGGTTCGCTCTCCTAATCCCAGTTCATTGATCCAGAATATGAATTTTTCCAGATGTTTCATTTCTACTTGTAATGCGGTAATCTTCCAGCCTTTAATCTCTAAAAATTCTACAAATTTTCGGATATCTCGCAGGTAGGCATCTACCGAATTAGGCGATAGAGACCGCTCTAATTGCAGGTAAGCTTTAAATCCTTTTATAAGAGAATTCCAATCCAATGTTATCGAATTTAATTGAAAAGCTAAAGGTCGACATTCTTGGAAGGATTTTAAAAAACGGGAGGGGTTTTTATGAATATTGATTTTTTACGTACTTTTAGTTCCCAATGCCAGCCTTATTGGCATTATCGACAAAAACACTATCATATGAGATTACTATTAGGGATACTAGTTTTCACCGCTTGGGCCTTAGTATGCCGATTCGGATACGTATGTATGATCAAAGGCCATTGTAATCCAGAACCAACAATTGTTGAAGATACCAGGGCCAAGACACTTGACCTTGTTTTGGATGATTCTATTGTTTACCTACGCAATTATGACCAGTTTAAGTTTAGATCAGGTTTAATCCAACCCGACTTAAATGATAATAATAAAGCCTATCTCGATAGTCTTGCCAGCGTAATGCAACTGGATACCAATGTTTACTTGACGGTCACTGGTTTGTTTCGACCTAGTGAAGCCGGTAAAGGTTCTGGAATGTTCGAAGATTTAGGGACTGCCAGAGCTGCTGAAATTCGAAAGTTATTGGTGGCACGAGGGATTTCCGAATCACGTATCACTGGCCTGGATACAAAGCTTGGAAGTGGCGAAGGTTTATTACAGCCTGTTGAATTTTCTTTATACACGGATGCTGACGATTCCCCTGATGAATATTCCAAGATCGTATATACTTTTACGAACATGACTTTCTCAGATGCTAACTTTGAGAAAAACTCTGCGGTGTTCTCCCCAGGGGAAGCACTTATGAATTACGCAGACTCTGTCAAAACTTATCTGGACCTTTATCCGGAAAATACATTGACGATTATTGGTCACGCAGATAGCGATGGTACCGATCAACATAATTTAAAACTCGGACTAGAACGAGCGGAAAACGCCAAGAAGTATTTTTTAGACCTTGGTGTTACTGCTGCTATTTCAACTGAATCAAAGGGAGAAAGTGAACCTGCCTTTCCTAATGACTCTGAACTGAACATGCAGAAAAATCGACGCGTGAATTTTGTGATAAGCGAAAAAACAGAATAAAATAATCACCTTAGTCAAACCAAGGTAAAACTCAAGAATAAGCAAAACCTACAAATAATGGATTTAGAAAAATTCAATAGCTTTATTACTCAGTTATTTACTGAAATGTCCCATGAGGATAGTATTGTAGTGCTAACATTCCTGCTGGGATCTTTTTTGATCGGCCTTCTTTTTGGCTGGTGGTCCGGGCGTAGTGGAGTGCGTAAATTTAAGAAAGCACTAAAGAAAAAAGAAGACGAGCTAGTTGCTCTAAAAGCAGAACACCAGGCTGTACAAGAGCAACTTGGATTGAAAGAAGCGGATCTGACCAAGGCACATTTAGAAATCGAAGAACTTAAAACTAAGTTGTCTCAGATTGAAAATGAAAAAGCTCAGGTTAACGCACAGCTTTTCGAATCTTCATCTGCTTTAGAGAATCTTAAAGCGGATCATTTAGCAAGTCTTTCACAAATAGAAGTGTTGAATAATCAAATTGCAGATTATGCGGATTCAACAGTCGAAGGTGTAAGACCTTCCTTAGGAGATGTGGATCTTACTTCCGTACAAAATAACTATGATAATGCGAGCATTCGACTTTCTGCTATTGAGGACAAACTGGCCAGACTGGAGCGAGAAAATGTAAGCTTAAAATCTGAGATCAATAATATCAAGGGGAATGACACTCCGATTGCTTTCTTGGATGAAGAGCCTACTGTAGATGATAATGATGAAGAGTTAGAAATTGAAGATGTTGCGGATGATTACGAAGCAGACGCCTTGATAATGGATCCGGAAGAGCGGGCTGCTGTAGCTCGTCAAAGAATTCAGGCGGCATTTGGTGAGCGGATAATTGTAGCTAACATTGCGGACAAGGATGACCTAAAAAAGATCAATGGCATTGGACCTTTTATCGAACAAAAGCTAAATGATATTGGTATTTATACCTATAATCAAATTAGCCAATTCGATGATGACTTGATTAATCAGGTGACAGATGCTATTCAGTTTTTTCCTGGTCGGATCAAACGAGACGATTGGGTCGGTCAAGCCAACCGTCTCAAAAAAGGCTAACCTAAATCTGGTAAAAAACAAGTGTTGAGAAGTCGGCACTTGTTTTTTACAAAAAATAAATACACCTTTATACGGTAATAAAAAATACATCTTCTATATGAATACTCAGCACATTATTATTTCTATCGTCATTATTAACGTCATTAACACTTAATGCGAAGGAAATGGTTGTGTAATATTATAACAAAACAAAAAAGCCACTTTCCTTCGAAAGTGGCTTTTTTGTTTTTAGGAAGTGTATTAAAGCGGATAGTTGGTTTGCTGCCAACAAAATGGGCTCAAAGTGATTGTATTTGGTTAGTGGTACTGCCAGTGAAAATAATTAATGACAAAAGTGTTGTACCCCAGGTAGGATAATTAAACTGATAATACCAATTAGTCATAAATGGTTTCGACTAAGTAAAATCATTTAACACTATAAAATGAAATCATACAGCATCATTTTGATTTAGCTAAGCGTAAAATCTAAAACCAGAGCAATGATAAGGCTACAATAAGGCGCTTAATGAAGTTCGTAAAGAAATATGATTTAAGTGTTTGTAAATCAATTAGTTAATGGTGATTTCATCCTTTAGCAACTGTAAAATGAAGATTATTTGACTTTAATAACGGGGATTGAGCAGATATTTTTGACATTCTGCCTACCTAAACCAGATTTAACCTAGATCAACGATAAACGATTAGAATACATGAGTGAACTTAACAAGTACTCCAAACACGTAACCCAAGACGAGACTCAACCTGCTGCGCAGGCTATGTTTCATGCTATTGGTATGACGGAGGAAGATTTAAAAAAAGCACAAGTTGGTATTGCAAGTACAGGCTGGGAAGGCAACCCTTGTAATATGCACCTGAATGATTTAGCTAAAGAGGTCAAGGTAGCAGTGAACCAAGAGGACCTAATGGGTTTAATTTTTAATACGATCGGAGTGAGTGATGGTATTAGCATGGGGACGACAGGGATGCGTTATTCACTACCTTCCCGAGATATAATTGCAGATTCAATTGAGACCGTTGCAGGAGCGCAATGGTATGATGCAATAATTGCCGTTGTCGGTTGCGACAAAAATATGCCTGGAGCAATGATGGCTTTAGGTCGACTTAATCGTCCGGCAATTCTGGTTTATGGAGGAACCATTAATCCAGGGTGTTATAAAGATCAAAAACTAGATATCGTTTCGGCTTTCGAAGCATTAGGACAAAAGATTGCCGGAAATATTACCGAAGAAGATTTTCGTGGTGTAGTACGACATGCTTGTCCTGGGCCCGGAGCTTGCGGAGGAATGTATACCGCAAACACTATGGCTTCTGCAATCGAAGCAATGGGGATGAGTCTACCTTTTAACTCGTCTAATCCTGCCGTTAGCTCAGCGAAACAAGATGAATGTAAACGTTTGGGCGAAGCGATTAAGCAATTATTGGTAAAGGATATAAAGCCTAGAGATATTATGACTCGCAAAGCATTTGAAAATGCAATTACAGTCATTACCGTTCTTGGCGGCTCAACCAATGCAGTACTCCATATGATTGCCATGGCCAAATCCGTAGGAGTGCCATTGACGATCGATGATATACAAATGATTGGAGATAAGACGCCTTTTTTGGCTGATCTTAAACCAAGTGGTAAATATGTAATGCGAGATCTTCATGCGGTTGGCGGTGTTCCGGCAGTAATGAAATTCTTACTGGATAATGGTTATCTACATGGGGACTGTCTAACGGTTACCGGAAAGACTATAGCAGAAAATCTCTCTGAGGTACCTACGCTCGCTGATGACCAAGACGTCATTCGGCCTTTATCCAATCCAATTAAACCAACCGGACACTTACAAATTCTCTATGGGAATATTGCTTCTGGTGGATCGGTTGCCAAAATCACAGGGAAAGAAGGAGAGGTGTTCACTGGGACAGCTCGAGTATTTGATAGCGAACAAGCAGCGAATGATGCCATCGGAGCAGGATCGATAAAAGCGGGGGATGTTATTGTGATTAGATACTCTGGCCCTAAAGGTGCGCCGGGCATGCCAGAGATGTTAAAACCAACCTCAGCGATTATGGGGGCAGGCTTAGGAGATGATGTTGCTTTGATTACTGATGGGCGCTTTTCCGGAGGAACGCATGGATTCGTCGTTGGCCACATTACGCCTGAGGCACAAGTTGGCGGGTTAATTGCGCTATTACAAGATGGAGATAAGATTACTATTGATGCAATAAATAATAAACTAGATGCCCATTTGGAACAAGCCGAAATCGATCGGCGACGTGCTGAATGGAATGCACCTGAATTAGTAGCTAAAAGCGGGATGCTTCGCAAGTATGCGAAGTGTGTTTCTTCTGCTAGTGAAGGATGTGTAACTGACCAATAAAACTAAATTCTTATGGAAAGAGCATTTCATACTGAAAAATCTTCGGGAGAACCGATCGCTACAAAAAAACGGACCGTTACAGGTGCGGAAGCAGTTCTGCTTTGTTTATTAGAAGAGGGAGTCGACACTATTTTTGGCTACCCAGGTGGAGCGATTATGCCGGTTTATGATGCATTGTATCATTACCAGGATAGATTGCAACATATCTTACCAAGGCACGAGCAAGGCGCTATTCATGCTGCTCAGGGATACTCGCGAGTCACTCGTAAAACGGGAGTCTGTATGGCAACCTCAGGACCGGGGGCGACTAATCTGATTACAGGTATTGGTGATGCAACGATGGATTCTACGCCAGTTGTTTGTATTACCGGACAAGTATATAGTAAAGCATTAGGATCTGATGCTTTTCAGGAAGTAGATGTAATTGGATGTACCACTGCGGTTACTAAATGGAATTACCAGATTACCCGTGCAGAAGAAATACCGGAGATATTTGCCAAGGCATTTTACATTGCGAACTCTGGACGACCAGGTGCAGTAGTAATTGATATTACTAAGGATGCTCAGTTTGGTGAATTGGATTTTAGCTATAACAAAAAGCCAATTATTAGAAGCTATCATCCAAACCCGAAGCCTAAGAAAAAAGACTTAGAAGCAGCGGCAGCATTAATCAATAATGCAAAAAAGCCGTTTATCCTGGCAGGGCATGGTATTCAGATTGCACATGCACAGGAAGCTTTTCAAAAGTTTATTGAAAAGACCGGAATTCCGGTAGGTTGTACAATCCATGGCTTGTCATCGATCCCTTCGGATCACCCATTACATATGGGAATGTTAGGAATGCATGGTAATTATGGCCCTAACATAAAGACGAATGAATGCGATGTCCTGATCGCTATCGGAATGCGTTTTGATGATCGGGTGACTGGAGACATTACCCGCTATGCCAAGCAAGCAAGGGTTATTCACATAGAGATAGACCCTTCTGAAATTAATAAAAATGTAAAGGCAGAGGTTCCTTTACTCTCTGATGCTAAACTTGCCCTAGAAGCATTACTGCCATTAGTGAAAGAGAAAACTTATCCTGAGTGGTTAGCGGAGTTTGAAGCATGCCGGAAAGAGGAAGAAGAAAAAGTAGTGAAACGCGATTTACAAGCCAATGCGGAAGGGCAAATCCGAATGGGACAGGTAGTACACCGGGTTAGTGAGTTGACGAAAGGTGAAGCAATCGTCGTAACGGATGTTGGGCAACACCAGATGTCTGCTGCTCGCTACTATAACTATCAATCAACGAACCAATGGGTTTCTTCTGGTGGAGCAGGGACCATGGGCTACGGCTTGCCAGCTGCCTTTGGAGCCAAGTTAGCGAAGCCGGAAACAGAAGTAATTGCATTCATCGGAGATGGTGGATTTCAGATGACGATACAAGAGTTGGGGATGTGTAGCCAGTGGAACGTAGGGGTGAAAATTGTGCTTCTGGACAATGAATATTTAGGTATGGTCCGTCAGTGGCAACAATTATTTTTTGATCGGCGCTATTCTTCCGTTGCACTACAAAATCCGGATTTTTTAAAGATCGCTGATGGTTTTGGAGTTGCGGGCCGGCAAGTTGCTGATCCAAACGAATTGGACGCCGCTATTCAGGAAATGTTGGATTTTGATGGCCCTTACTTACTACATGTGAAAGTCGAGAAAGAAGAAAATATTTTTCCTATGATCCCTTCGGGTAGCTCTGTTTCAGAGATTCGCCTGGAGTAGAAAATGAAAATAAAATGAAAGAATTTACTATATCCGTATTTACAGAACACAAGGCTGGTATCATGGCCAGAGTATTATCTGTATTTACTAAGCGACATATCAATATTGAAAGTTTGACGACTTCAAAGTCTTCTATAAAAGGAATTCACCGCTTTACAATTGTGGTAAAGCAAGAAGAAGAACAAGTTCGAAAATTAGTCGGACAAATTGATAAGCAAGTTGATGTGATTAAAGCATTCTATTATTCTTCTGAGGAAATTGTACACCAAGAAGTCGCACTTTACAAAGTGCCGACTGCTGCTTTTTCGCAAGGAGATAAAGTAGAAGAGTTGATTCGGTCATATAATGCTCGAATATTATCAATTGAGCCGGAATACATTGTGGTTGAAAAAACCGGACATCCAACGGAGACGGAGGCATTACTCAAAGAGTTCGAGCAAATTGGAATTTATGAATTTGTACGTTCCGGACGAGTTGCAATCATCAAGCAGATGGAACCATTAAATAATTATTTGAAATCACTTGAAGAAGTAAATTAATACTGTTTTAGGTTTAAGCCTGGCTAGAACTTATAACAAACTAATAAAGACGAGTTTTGAACTCGGGCGAATAAAAATCATTCATCATTAAAAGATATCTCCGATATCAAAAACTTTAAACTAATGGCAAAAATAAATTTTGGGGGCACCGAAGAACAAGTAGCTACCCGCGACGAATTTCCACTAGCAAAAGCAAGAGAAATACTTAAAGACGAAACTATTGCAATTATTGGATATGGTGTACAAGGCCCAGGGCAGGCACTTAATTTACGTGACAATGGGTTTAATGTAATCGTTGGCCAACGTCAGCCTTCCAAATCATGGGATAAAGCAGTTGCCGATGGCTTCGTTCCTGGCGAGACTTTATTCAGTATTGAAGAAGCAGCTAAACGTGGGACGGTTATCCAATATCTTTTATCGGATGCTGCACAGATTTCTCAGTGGGAAACTATCAAAGAGCAACTTACTCCGGGTAAAGCTTTGTATTTCTCTCATGGATTTGCCGTTACGTATAAAGAACGAACAGGAATTATTCCTCCTGCAGATGTAGATGTGATTCTTGTTGCACCAAAGGGTAGCGGAACGAGCCTGCGTCGAATGTTCGTTGAAGGACGTGGATTGAATTCCAGTTATGCAATTTTCCAGGATGCTACAGGGCGTGCAGAAGAACGTGTGATTGCACTTGGTATCGGAATTGGTTCTGGTTACTTATTCAAAACAACTTTCCAAAAAGAAGTATATAGTGACTTGACGGGAGAGCGTGGATCTCTTATGGGAGCTATCCAGGGCTTATTTGCGGCACAGTATGATTTGCTTCGTTCAAAAGGACATTCTCCTTCGGAAGCGTTTAATGAAACTGTGGAAGAAGCAACGCAGTCTTTATATCCATTGGTTGCTGAAAATGGAATGGATTGGATGTATGCGAATTGTTCAACAACTGCTCAGCGTGGAGCATTGGACTGGTGGAAGAAATTCCGTGATGCGGTCAAACCAGTATTTGAGGAGCTATACGAAAGTGTAGCGACCGGTGAAGAAGCTCAACGCTCTATTGACTCAAATAGTCAAGCAGATTATCGAGATAAACTTAGTGAAGAATTACGTGAACTACGTGAATCTGAAATGTGGCAAGCTGGTCGTGCTGTTCGGAATTTACGCCCGGAAAATGAAAAAGTAGAAGCGTAATCTATAAGCTTAAGTAAGTTGAGGAGGGAATGATCTCCTTAACTTACTTGAGTATTTAATTTTTTAATCATCATGTCATATGTCTTCCGCAGCGAATAAATCATCATCTCTTCTTTCTGTAGAAAGCGTCTATCAGGCGAGTGTTCGTTTAAAGGGAGTGGCACATCATACCCCTTTGATGTCCAATTATAATCTCTCTGAAGAATATGGCTGTAACCTCTTTTTGAAACGCGAGGATCTACAAATTGTCCGCTCGTATAAAATCCGGGGAGCTTATAACAAAATGGCTAGCATGCCTGCTGAAGAGCTGAAGGCAGGAATCGTGTGTGCTAGTGCGGGTAATCATGCTCAGGGAGTGGCTTTTGCTTGTCAAAAAATGGGGATTGAAGGTACCATCTATATGCCTTCCACTACCCCAAAGCAAAAAGTGGACAAAGTTCGTCTGTTTGGAAAAGATAAGGTAAAAATTGTACTCGAAGGGGATACCTTTGATGTGTCGTACGACCTGGCAATGCAAGATGCTACGCAGCACAAAAAAGTGTTTGTCCATCCGTTTAATGATCCTAAAGTAATGGAAGGTCAGGCAACGGTAGGATTAGAAATACTTCAGGATTGTCCTGAGGAAATTGACATTGTTTTTGTAGCTATTGGAGGCGGAGGCCTAGCATCTGGGCTTGGAAGTTATTTTAAAAAGCTGAGTCCAAGGACCAGAATAATTGGTGTTGAACCTGCTGGTGCAGCAGCTATGAAAGCAGCCGTTGAAGCGGGACAAGTGGTGACCCTTGATCATATTGATCCGTTTGTGGATGGCGCAGCTGTTCGACGTGTAGGAGATCATTCTTTTGAGATTTGCCGGAATGTAGTTGATGAATTCATCACCGTCCCTGAAGGTAAAGTTTGCTCTACCATTCTTAAGTTATATAATGAAGAAGCAATTGTGGTCGAACCCGCAGGAGCTTTAACCATCGCAGCTTTGGATCTTTTCAAAAAGCAAATTAAAGGTTTGAACGTTGTGTGTGTGGTTAGTGGTGGGAATAATGATATTACACGGACAGAAGAAATCAAAGAACGGTCTCTTCTTTTTGAAGGATTAAAACACTACTTCATCATCCGGTTTCCACAGCGTGCCGGTGCGCTACGGGAATTCCTAAATGTCCTTGGTGAAGGAGACGATATTACGCACTTCGAGTATATCAAAAAAAACAATCGCGAAGCGGGCCCTGCACTCGTAGGGATAGAGTTAAAGCAGAAGTCTAATTACAATAGTTTGCTTCAGCGCATGCAAGATCAGCGAATCCAATTCCAAACTTTGAATGACAATCCTATGTTGTTTGACCTGTTAGTTTAAGATTAGTCATAAGTCATAAGTCATAAGTCATAAGTCATAAGTCATAAGTCATTGAAACTTGGCTAAAGTTTTC
>JAHDHW010000211.1:0-1289 GCA_020631105.1 Saprospiraceae bacterium
CCTGACTTTCGATTTTGCGTATATTTGTATTAATGAAATCTGTTTTTCGCATATGTTTATTATTCCTCTTAATTTTGGGAGGGCTTCCTTTGGAGGCAACAGCTTGTTGTTCCGAATCAACAGCTCAACAATGTGAAATGGATCAAGGCTTACTTGATAATACCTGCGATAACAACGCTTGCGACGATTCTTCTTGTCATTGTATTTGCTGTGGAACAATTTCTATGGTTTGTTCAAATCAAGTACTAGGAATTAGCTCCCTAAAAGATAACATTCATACAGTTCCTAAGACCTATACGTCCCTTTTTGATCATCTCTTCACCAATTCTATTTGGCAACCGCCAAAAGAAAATATTTCATCATCAATTCTTTAATAAAACATATTTGTAAGTTGTCAACTTAGGAACTATAGTTGCTAAGTTAATATTGGAGCGGTCGAACAGAGTAATACTCTTATTAGCTATACTAAACTTCACTATTCAACTGCTAACTTTTATTAACCGAAACAATAATTTCTTCAAAGAAAGACTATTGATTGGGTTGTAAATTATGATTCAGATGAAATATTATATTCTATTATTAATACTAGCTTTTTCATTTCCTCTTAGTGCCCAGATCACCTCAGGTACGGTGAAAAATGACAAAGGAGAACCACTCTTTGGTGCTACCGTCAAATGGGATGGAGCAGAAAACGGAGCAATAGCCGATCAAAATGGTTATTTCGAATTAGTACAACAAGATACCGTGGCGCTCCTTCAAATTGACTACGTTGGCTATGAAGCCCTATATATTGAAGTTGCACCTGGTGAAACCAATCTTGAAATTGAACTCGGAGGTATTCATGACCTTATGATGGTTGAAGTTGCTGCAAAGAAATATGACAACTATGTATCTACAGTTGAAGTGCTTAACCTGGAAACCATCGGTGCTGGCGAATTACGTAAAGCCGCATGTTGTAACCTTTCTGAGACCTTCAATACTAATGTCTCCGTTGATGTCGCTTATAGTGATGCAGTGACGGGCGCTAAAGAAATCATGATGCTTGGCCTGAGAGGTACTTATACTCAAATGACAGTCGAAAAACGGCCAGCGATGACTGGACTTGGGAGCCCTTTTGCCATGGAATATTTACCAGGTACCTGGCTTAATAGTATACAGATATCCAAGGGTACTGGTTCCGTACAAAATGGCTATCAAGCCATTGCCGGACAGATCAATACAGAGTTAGTAAAGCCTTTTGAAGATAAACCTCTTTTTGTAAATCTCTATGGTTCTACTTTTGGGCGTGG
>JAHDHW010000211.1:1389-8051 GCA_020631105.1 Saprospiraceae bacterium
ATGTTCGCAACCGATTTGGCAAGCCCTGATCATAAATTAATTACTGGTGCAAGCTTCCAATATGACAACTATCAGGAACGTCTGAATGATGCAGACTTTGGTCGAATTGAGCGCGTACCCGGCATCTTTGTCGAATACACCTTTGACCATGAACACGATCCTCTCGAAACGGAAAAGAAAAACAACTTTAGTGAAGCTTTTGGTGCTACACTAGGACTACGAGTTGACCATAATAATCTATTTGGATGGTTAGTTACACCAAGAGCTAACGTAAGCTATAATTTCTCTGATAACAGTATTATTCGCTGGTCCGTTGGTCGCGGATTCCGAACGGCCAATGTCGTTGCGGAGAATATCGGGATGTTAGCGAGTAACCGGACGGTTAAAGTTCTCGAGGCATTAGACATCGAAGAGGCCTGGAACACCGGGCTTAACTTTACGCAGAAATTTACAATTGGAGAACGCTCCGGTAGTTTCTCTGCAGATTTATTTCGAACAAATTTTGTCAATCAGATCGTAATGGATATGGATGCGGAGATTGATGCAGTATTTTTCTATAATCTGAATGGCGAATCTTATTCTAATAGTTTAATAAGTGTCCTAAGTTACGAGATACTTCCAGGACTTGATATCAAAGTTGGGTACAAATTCAATGACGTACAGGTTACTTTTCAAGATGGCGAGACCCGTACTAAACCTTTGGTCGCAAAACACAGAGGTTTGATTTCAATTGATTATGCTACTCCAAATTCAAAATGGGATTTCAATGTAAATACTCAGTTAGTAGGTAAATCCCGCTTTGCACATGTGACCGATAATCCGTTTCACAATGATGAGCAGCATATTGGGGAGACCAAACCATTTGCCCTGGTTAATGCCCACATGAATTATAAACTAAGAGATAACTTCGAGATCTATATCGGGGGAGAAAACCTTACAGGTTTTACGCAGGCAAATCCTATCCTGGATTGGCAAAATCCTTTCGGAGAATATTTTGATGCAACGCATATCTATGCGCCGATAACCGGTACTATGGGATACCTTGGTATCCGCTTTTGGTTGGATAAAGATTAAGTTGCTCAATCTTTTTTAAATAAAAAACGCCGGTGATCATTCCTGAGAATAATCACCGGCGAATATAATTTCTTGTTAGAAAAGGGGCTTAAGCACCTCTTTTAACATTTAAACTTTCTTGGTTTATCTAACAACGACAAACTTCTTCGTTCTCACTCCTTGATCAGTCTTAATCGTTACGAAGTAATTACCTGCAGGGTAATTTTGAACGTTCAATTCGATCGTTTCATTCATCACGTTGTTATATTCTTGAGCAAGCATCATTTGTCCATCAGCAGAAACGACGATCATTTTTACGTCTGGAGTATTTTGAGCTAACTCAAATTGAATATTCACCATATCCTTGGTAAGTGTTGGGAAGATATTCACCTGACCTTCAGGTAAAAGGTCTACGCTTACTGGAGGTACGAAACCTTCCATTTGCATACGGATCATTGGACTACGTCCACCATATGGGTAAGTGTTCGTTGCATCTCCTGCAGTTCCTCCACCATTCCACCATTCTAAACTTGCTGGACGGTAGATTGTACCGAACTGCATTGCACAGGATGTTGTAGGATAAACAGTACCACCGGCAGTAGTGTAAGCTGGGATTTGGTCCGTGAAAGCAAATCCACCAGAAACTACCATTGCTAGGTAAGTTCCATTTGCATCTAATGTTACTGGAGAAGGGAAAGCTGCGTGCATAAGCTCATTAGGCACCTCACTGCCATCTAAACTATATACTGTCGAGGCAATAGGCTCAGCTGGAAGTTCGGCATCAGGGAAACCATCGCCATCCATATCTGCATTATAAAGGTTAATCGTAAAATCAAATCCATTACCGATATCAAGTGCACCAGGGTTAGCAACTGCAAAAGAAACATGAGTTGCAGTACCGCCATTAGCTCCGGTACGGTAAAAAGCTCCCATATTATAGATACCCGTATTCTCCAGGTAAGAAACCTCATTTACCTGACGACCATCCAAATCACCAGGATTACCATTATCAATAGCATAAGTGTACTCCGTCACCTCAAAAGACTGGCTTATTTCTGCATCGTCAATCGGCCAGGTTCCTTCAGCAGTTTGAGCAGTAAAGGTCATTGTATATGCGCCTAACTCTGTTGGAGTATATTCTCCAAATTCAATAATTGGTTCGTGGATAACGCCAGCGTTCCAATCTTTACCTGGTAATAAGGTGTCAACTGGCTCAGTAAGCGTAGTAGTGTTACCACTTGGATCCGTAATATCAACTCGGAAGTCAACATTAAATAAGGTGTCCGTTGTACGAGTGTAAGCAATTACTTTAGGATTAAAAGGCTGAACCTGATCTAAAGGAGTAGAATAAGCCATTGGTCCGGCAGCATCATAAAGCGTCGATGCTTCGAATGTCCCCATAACAGGTCCTAATTCCATTAGTTTTTCAATCTCAATCCGATCTTCATACGAGATAAAAATCGCAGGGATAGTAATACTATCGCTTTCTGGTGCAGTACCCGCCATAGTAATCAATCCTTGTGTATGTGTCCCTGCATCTAATCCAAAAGGTGCACGATTCGCGATAATAACTGCTATTGCTCCAGCATTTTGAGCATTGAGGATTTTCCCACTAAAGATACAAGCACCGCGACTAATGTATGCTATTTTACCAGCTACTTCATCCGCATTTACAATTGTAGGGTCACAACAGTATTGTCCAAATTCTGTCCAGGTATCATTGTCAGAAGGCTCCGTAACGCCATCAAATGCTTTAACAATCTCTCCTGAAATACTTTCCGGAAGCTGTGGTCCGTGATCGTTTGCAGTTTTTGTAGCATCAATATCCCAATCAATGGCTCCGTCAGGAGTGGTTATTCTTAAATGCACTAAATCCTGTGCTACTACCTGTGTTCCTATTGAAACAAACAGTAGAACCATAAAAGAAGCATAAAGTGTGTAAAAAACTCTTTTCATAATATTTTTTTTAGTAATGAGTGAATGTTTTCGAATTATATTCAAATTTAATACTTGAAATTAGTATAAATTCGGCAAAAAACAATGGATTTAGTTTACAAACTATATTTCATTTAAAACCAGTTCCCCAATTACGTATTTTCAAAAAAATGCGGTTTCTCGCCCCCGGAGAATACATTTAATTTATTCTATTAAGTTAATATTACCTAGCCCCCCCTATACTTAATCAAAAGTTAATAAAACCGGATTTACACTTAATCCTCAAATAATACCTGTTCAATAATTTCGCATTGTTCTTAATTATCATATAACAAACTCCAAATTTTTAGAACTATGCAAAAGATCTTAACCTTATTGTTAGCACTAACAATAGTTGGTGCATTAAACGCACAGGTATTATTCGAAGAGGAAATTAGTGTTCCTGAAGGATATGCCCCTACCGAATTTGTAATGCCTCCGTCTCCTCTAGAATTACAAGTTCTTTTTGTTGGTGGCACCGACCTGGTACAAACCACGCCTACCTATGGCAACCCTGCTACTGAAGTTCCAGCTAAAGAATGGCATGACTTCATCGGCTTCACTCCGGATGAAACTGGTGAGAGCTTAGGGTGGGTTTCTGTTAATCACGAAAGAATCACCGCTGATGACAACATTGGTGATGGTGGTGGAATGACAGTCTTCAAAGTTGCCAGAGCTGAAGATGGTTCTTTAGAAATCCTTGATCAAACACTTGAAGATGGTCGTTCTGGTCAGTTCTTCAATGTTGACTTCGCTAACACTGTTGGGGAGACCGGTATGAACTGTGGAGGTATTTGCTCTATCGTTGACGGTCGTATCTGGACTGCTGAGGAGTGGTTCCGGAGAAGTAACGCTGGTTCCAGCCAAATTTACGGTGGCGGTACTGGTGTAAGAGACACTGCTGATTACACTATTTCGTCTGACATCCCAGGTTGGGATGGTGTAACCATTGAGAAGTATCAAAACTTCAACTGGATGGTAGAGATCGATCCTCGAGAAGCAAAAGCCGTACGTAAGCAGTACAACTGGGGACGTCAACCCTTCGAAGGTGGTGCAGTTGCTCCAGGTAACAAAATCGTTTATTTAGGCCCTGATGCAACTCCTGGATTCTTCGGAATGTTTGTGGCAGAAACGCCTGGCGACTTTACAAAAGGAACCTTATTTGCTTATAAGCATGACAAGCCAGGCTGGAAATGGGTTCCTATCTGGGAGCCAGGTTCTATGTTAAACCACGCTGATTTTGCGATTGCAAAAGGTGCTACAATGTTTAACCGAATTGAGTGGGTAGCAATCAACCCTGAAAACAATTTCATCTACTTTACAGAAACTGGCCGTGATAACCCAGGTTCTCGTTGGGCAGGTGCTAATGAAGCAGGTGCAGTTCACCACCCAGCGCATATTGCACGGGCAGAAGCGCAAGGTGTAGAATCTCCAAACGATCCTGCTTACGCAGATTACTATGGTCGTATCTGGGAATATGATCCACGTACTTCTGAGACTCGTGTATACTTAGAAGCAGGTCCTTATTTCGAAGAAAGTCCGGAAGAAGCAGATTACCCAAGTGTGCATTTATCAAACCCTGATGGTTTGAACGTAATGCAGATTAACGGCCAATCTTACCTTGTAATTCAGGAAGACCTAAATGGTACTTCTTTCGGTCGTACTCCTGCTGGTGTAAGTAACCGTATGTGTGAAATTTTCTTATTAGATATGTCTATCCAAAATCCAACCTTGGATGATTTGATTCGTATCGGTATCGTTCCTGCGGGTGCAGAAGTAACTGGTGCAATGCCTACTTCTGATGGCGCAACGCTATTAGTAAATATTCAACACCCAAGTAGTGATAACCCATTCCCGTATAACCACTCATTGACACTTGCAATCAATGGTTTTGATCAACTAGGTGAAGATGCATTCTCCAACGAGAATCCTTTTGCAGGTTTCAATCAGCAAATGGGAGGAAACCAAACTTCCCGAGACAATAACGCTTTCTCTATCTACCCTAACCCGACTACTCGTACCGTATTCTTAAATACTACAACTGATGTAGCATTATATGATGCAAACGGTAAGCGAATTATGGTTAAGCGAAATGCAGAAAAATTAGATGTTAACCATCTGACTCCTGGTATTTATTTTATCCAGAACGCAGAAGGAGAAACACTACAGCTTTCTATTCAATAAGGATAATCCTAAAAAAATTAATTAGCGCCTTCTCCTCTTAGGAGGAGGCGCTATGTCTGTTAAATGAACAAGCTTCTACAAACGATTTTTACTTTCACGTTTTAAGAATTTACTGCCATGAAAAAACTTCAAATTTCCTTAGTCCTAATTATATTTTTATGTATTGCAACCGCGTTTAGCGTTTCAGATACCACGCCAAATGAAGCAGCCATAAAAATGGTAAAGAATCAATTCCATACCGGATTATCAGATTTTTCTACTGCTATCAAAAACTTAAGCGCGGCAGCAGAAATCATCGACGGTAGCTCCGCGAATACAAAAAAATTACAAGTAGCTCACCTAGAGACTCGACTCGCTTTTAAACGAATAGAATTCTTCCTGGAATACTTTGATCGATACAGCGTCAAAAAAATACTTAACGGAGCGCCACTCCTTGGCGTAGAACCCAAAGTCCCGGAAGTGGTAATTATCGAACCAAGAGGACTACAAGTACTGGATGAATTGGTTTTTAGTGATGACCTTAAAAGCGAGCGCTCAGCCATCCAAAACCAAATTCAACAGTTAGCATTTGATTTTAGCAAAATCTATAAATTTCAAAAAAACATTGACATTACCCACCGGTTTATTTTCGAGGCTTCTCGCCAGGAGTTAATTCGTATTTTTTCGCTGGGACTAACGGGCTTCGACACTCCGGGATCGGCTAACGCTATCCCAGAAGCTAAGGCCAGCATGCAAAGCATCAAAGATGCATTAATGCCTTATATTAAAATGGGTAGCGAGCGTAAATTCCAACACGCTGCGACACTTCAAAATAATTTAGAACAGGCGATAACTTACCTTGACAAAAATCAAGATTTCGATAGCTTTGATCGAATGTACTTCCTTCGCAATTTCACCGATCCGCTTTATAATCATGTCTACCAATTGCAGCGTTTTTTGAACGTGGAAACAATCAAGGAAGTAGAACAGACGGTTCAATCTATAAATGAAGAAGCTCAAAGTATTTTCGATCCTGAATTTCTCAACAAAAGCTTTTATGCCAACATGGACTTCAATAATCCTCTTATTCAAAAGCGGATTGAACTTGGAAGAATTTTATTCTTTGACCCTATCCTCTCCAACAATTTAGAACGTTCTTGTGCTTCCTGTCATAAGCCTGAAAAAGCATTTACAGATGGTTTGGCAAAAAGCCTCGCAATGGGTGGTGAATCGCATATCGATCGAAATGCTCCAACTATAATTAACTCCGTATTCTCCGAGCGTTACTTTTATGACTTGAGAGAACCAAAATTAGAAAATCAGATCCAACATGTGGTTTTTAGCAAAGAGGAGTTCGCAAGTAACTTCTTTGAGGTGACTAAAAAACTGAAGCAAAGTAATGATTACAAAAAATTATTTGCGGAGGCTTATCCAGATTATCCTAAATATCAATTTACAAAATGGTCTATCTC
>JAHDHW010000212.1:0-3412 GCA_020631105.1 Saprospiraceae bacterium
TTCATTTTTTAGGAATTTTAGGGTTAAAAAAGTACAACTGAATGGTTTTAAGGATTCATACAATTTGACAAGGGGCTTAGGGTGGAATTAGAATCAGCATAATATTTAGCTTTAGGTTTACGAAATACTTTCCCATCCGGGTAGAGCCTATTAAGCATCATCCGCTAGTAAAGGGTTAGTAGTAGAAAAAGTTAGGCTTGCTAAACCTAAGAGTTTTAGCTCTGGGGCAACCCTAATTTTGTTTAGATAGCATCAAAACATTACCTAAACACAGACCACTTTAATGATGGCCATGTCCATTATTTAACTCGACATTTAAGATCGAGCATCTCCCTATGTAAAATTGAAATTAAATAGTACAGGTAATGCAAGAGAGTTTTACTCTCCAAAGAATAGTTCTGAATATTACCTGAGACTTAAAGAAGTGATGTTAGTTTTTTGGGACATCAGTTCGACAGTTTTGGTATTTTTTGGGTTAAGCAATTAAAAGTTAAAAAGAGGTAAGTCTTTTAATTGCTTACTAAGTTAGAAAATTATTATCACTTTCACAATTTCGTGACAGTCATTTTCTAAATATTCACTTTTTAGAAAATATCTTTCTTACAGATCCTTTGGGTGCCATCTGCCAGGCACGTTCGTGGAAATAGTAAATTACAATTTTGATTACAGCCTCTAGCGCTGCAACTATGGTAGATTTCTCTAGTGCATCTTCACAGTCTGCGCCACTAAAAACCAGATAGGCCAGTATAAAGGTCGTTCCAGTTGCCAGCACTCTCCAGGTAATAGCCTTTAGAATGCTTCTTGCATGAGATTCAGTCATAGTTTCATAGTCAAATTGATCAAAGAATAAACTTGAAAATTATCAGGAGGGTGATAGTTAGATTATCATCCCTGCTCCTACAGTTTCATTTGTGCCTTCATCCACAAAGATTAAACTTCCTGTAATTCTATTTTTCCGATAAGCATCGAAAAATAAAGGTTTAGTCGTTCGAAGCACTATGCGGCCAATATCATTCATTTTGATCTGAGTATTTTCCAAATCCCGATGGAGCGAATTAATATCCAGCCTGTATCTTACTTCTTTTACAATACATCTTGCTTCCTGGGTCGTGTGCATGATAGTATACTTACCTCTAGGTTGAAGTGGTTTTTCGTTAAACCAACACACCATAACTTCTAAATCTTGTTCCACCTCTGGCTGATTATTCTCCCGAACGATCATATCTCCTCTGCTTACATCTATATCATCCTCCAGTAATACCGTAACCGATTGAGGAGGGAAAGCTTCTTCTAGTTCTCCATCAATTGTATCGATTTTTTTGATAGTTGAGGTAAATCCAGATGGTAGAACCATCACTTTATCTCCCTTTTTCATAACACCTCCCGCTATACGTCCTGCATATCCACGATAGTCATGAAATTCATCTGTATTAGGCCGAATCACATATTGAACAGGTAAACGGGTATCAATAAAGTTATGATCAGAAGCGATATGGACATTCTCCAAATAGTACATTAAAGTCGGTCCTTCGTACCAAGAAGTATGCTCGGAACGGTGAACTACATTGTCTCCTTTGAGCGCAGATATTGGAATAAAGCTTACATCTTTTACATCTAGCTTGGCCGCAAATTGCTCAAAATCCTCTTTAATAGTTTCGTAAGCTGCCTCATTATAATCTACCAGATCCATCTTATTGATACAGACAACCAAATGAGGGATTTGTAATAGAGAGGCAATGATCGCATGTCGGCGGGTCTGTTCAACGACCCCATTTCTTGCATCTACCAATACCAAGGCAACATTAGCCGTAGATGCTCCAGTCACCATATTCCGTGTATATTGAATATGACCGGGTGTATCTGCAATAATAAACTTACGCTTAGGCGTAGAGAAGTATCGGTATGCTACGTCAATAGTAATTCCTTGCTCTCGTTCTGATTTTAGACCATCTGTCAAAAGTGCCAAATTAACCTCTGATTCACCTCTTCTCAAACTACTCGCTTCAATAGCTTCCATTTGATCCTGAAAGATTGATTTGCTATCATATAGCATCCGACCGATCAAAGTACTTTTCCCATCGTCAACACTTCCTGCAGTTGTAAATCGTAATAATTCTGATGATTGGTAATCCATATTTTCAACTATTGTTGTTTAGTTTTTACGGCTAAAAATAACCTGTTTTTTTTCTGTCTTCCATACTGGTCTCTGAACGTTTATCATCCGTTCGACCGCCACGTTCTGTCATTCGCGTTGTGGCAATTTCTTCGATAATAGCTTCCAGAGTTGTCGCCTGTGAAGGCCAAACCCCCGTACAGGTAATATCTCCAATCGTACGACAGCGGACCATCATTTCTTTTACCTCTTCGTTCGGCTTTTTAGGAATATATTCGCTATCTGCTAATAAGGTTCCATCTCGTTCAAAGACCTTTCTTTTGTGCGCAAAATACAAGCTAGGGAGTTCTACCTTTTCCATGGCAAGGTATTGCCAGACATCCAGTTCTGTCCAATTACTGATCGGGAATACTCTAAAATGTTCTCCAAACTGTTTTTTCCCATTAAATAGATTCCAGAGTTCAGGACGTTGATTCTTTGGATCCCATTGTCCAAACTCATCTCGATGAGAAAAAAACCGTTCCTTGGCACGTGCTTTTTCTTCATCTCTTCGAGCGCCTCCCAGCGCAGCATCGTACTTACCCTGTTCTAGTGCTTCCAATAATGCTACCGTTTGTAGGCCATTACGGCTTGCATTATAGCCTTTTTCTTCAGTTACCATCCCTTTATCAATTGCCTCCTGTACAGAACCAACAATTAAACGAGCCCCTAACCTTTCTACTAAAGCATCTCGATATGCAATGGTTTCTGCAAAGTTGTGCCCTGTATCCACATGTAAAAGTGGAAAAGGGATTCGACCGGGGTAAAAAGCTTTCTGAGCTAAATGCACCATTAATATGGAGTCTTTCCCACCTGAAAACATCAAAACAGGGTTCTCAAACTGCGCCGCTACTTCACGTAAAATGAAGATAGATTCTGATTCTAATTCCCGAAGGTGGTTCAATTGATAATTCATCCTTCTATTTTTATGATCGGTAAAATGTATTCTAAAATTTTATTCGCTGATGCTTCGATACTCTGATCCACAGTGTCCACTACTAAATCCGGATTTTGTGGAGCTTCATATGGTGAATCAATACCCGTAAACCCTTTAATTTCTCCTCTTCTGGCTTTTTGATACAGCCCTTTAACGTCACGAGCCTCACAAACCTCTAATGGAGTATTTATAAAGATTTCTATAAAATCAGTATCGCCTATGATTTCTTTAGCAAATGTTCTGATTGCTTTGGTAGGGCTGATAAAAGAATTGATAGTGATAACGCCGCTCTGAGTGTATAGTTTCGCTATTTCTGATATCCG
>JAHDHW010000212.1:3512-8049 GCA_020631105.1 Saprospiraceae bacterium
ATTCCGCACCTTTAGAGTGTTAGGACTAATTGAAACACTATTTTCTTTACCATTAAATTTGATAAATGGCTAAAAAGAAAACCATTACGGTTAATGGGTTTGACATTCGTATTGAAATAGGTAATGCTAAAGACTATATCTCTTTAACAGATATTGCTAAGCAAAGAGGGGAGGAGGAACCTCGTTTTACCATCCGTAACTGGATGAGCAACCGAAATACGCTCCAATACCTGTCAGCCTGGGAAGAACTACACAACCCGGATTTTAACCGTGCGGGATTCCGCACGGTTAGAGATGACTTCTTCGATACCGGTAGCATTACACCAAAAAAATGGTTGAGCCTAACTGATGCTATGGGTATAGAATCTCGCTCAGGTCGTTATGGTGGTACTTTTGCGCATAGTGATATTGCAATCAATTTTTGTTACTGGTTAAGTCCTGCTTTTCAAGTTTGGTTCATTAAAGAGTTTCAGCGATTAAAAACAGAGGAAGCAAAGCAACTAGGGGAAGAATTCGAGATTAAACGATTAATCTCTAAATCCACTTTCTCCCTATTAACAGCTGCCATAAAAGAAAACCTCGTTCCTGATCAGATTTATAATACTAAAAAGGAATATGTAGCATATGCTGGTGAGGTTGATCTATTAAATGAAGTATTATTTGGAACAACTGCCAAAGAGTGGAAAATTGCCAATCCCAGCCTTAAGGGCAATATGAGAGATCATGCTTCAGTTGAACAACTAATCCTTCTAAATGTCATGCAGGGGGTACATGCTTTATTAATTAAATGGGATACAGACATTCATGAAAGAAGACGCATACTTAAAGAAGTTGTAAATGACTTTACACCTATTATCAAGAATGAACGCCTCAAATCAATAGAAAATCTCAAAACCAGAATCGGAAAACGAAAACGTTTGTCATAATTTTAACCGTGCGGAATTCCGCACGGTTAAAATTAGAACCAAATGCATGTTTTAAAGGTTAATAGAAGTTCAGCAAAAGTTTGATATGATATGAAGACACTACATCAACTAGCAAAAGAAAAAATCCTGGTACTCGACGGAGCTATGGGAACCATGATCCAACAGTATAATCTGGAAGAAGCAGACTACAGAGGGGATCGCTTTGCCGATTTCCATAAAGATGTAAAAGGAAACAATGACTTGCTCTCAATTACACGTCCCGATATTATTGAAGCTATTCACAAAGCATACCTAGAGGCAGGGTCTGACATCATTGAGACCAATACTTTTAGCTCCACTTCAATAGCGCAGGCAGATTACGACATGGAAAATCTCGCCTATGAGATGAATCTCGAGTCTGCCCGAATCGCCCGTAGGGCAGCAGATGCTTACACGGAAGCGAATCCTGAATCTCCCAGATTTGTCGCAGGCGCGTTAGGACCAACGAATAGAACAGCATCTCTTTCGCCAGATGTCAATAACCCAGGATATCGTGCAGTAACTTTTGATGAACTGGTGGAGGCCTATTACGAGCAAGCAAAAGGATTAATGGATGGAGGAGCAGATATCTTATTGGTGGAAACCGTTTTTGATACTCTAAATTGCAAAGCTGCCTTATATGCTATAGATGTCCTGTTCGAGGAAAAGGGGAAAGAACTACCTATTATGGTGTCCGGCACAATCACTGATGCCAGTGGTCGAACTTTATCTGGGCAAACCGTGGAAGCCTTTTGGATCTCTGTCAACCATATGAACCTGTTTAGTGTAGGATTAAACTGTGCGCTCGGCGCACAAGAAATGCGGACCTATATTGAAGCACTTTCAAAAGTCGCTGATTGTAACATCAGTGCCTATCCCAATGCAGGGCTACCAAATGAGTTTGGGGAATATGATCAGGAGGCAGATGAGATGAAGAACTATATTCGGGACTTCGCGTCTAGCGGTTTTGTAAACATCATCGGAGGATGTTGCGGAACCACACCAGATCATATCAAAGCTATGGCCGAAGCAGTAAAAGAAGTCTCTCCAAGACAAATACCTAAGCTCGAAAAGTATTCTACGTTTAGTGGATTAGAGCCACTGGTACTGCGCCCATCTATCAACTTTGTAAATATTGGTGAACGTACTAATGTAACAGGTTCCCGAAAATTTGCCCGATTAATCAAATCCGGTGACTATCAGGAAGCGCTCACAGTAGCACAGCATCAGGTCGATGGTGGTGCACAAGTCATTGATGTTAACATGGACGAAGGCTTGCTGGACTCTAAAGAAGCAATGACTACCTTTCTAAACTTAGTGATGGCGGAACCAGATATTGCGAAGCTTCCTATCATGATCGACTCCTCAAAATTCGAAGTGATTGAAGCTGGCCTCAAATGTGTTCAGGGAAAATGCATTGTTAACTCCATTTCCATGAAGGAAGGGGAGGAAGAATTTATTCGGCAAGCAAAGATTGTCAGACGATATGGCGCTGCGGCAGTAGTCATGGCTTTTGATGAACAGGGACAGGCAGATACTACCGAAAGAAAAGTAGAGATTTGTTCAAGAGCTTATAACATCCTTACGCAAAAAGTAGGATTCAAGCCAGAAGATATCATCTTTGATCCAAATATTTTTGCGGTGGCAACTGGCATAGAAGAACATAATGAATATGCCATCAATTTCATTGAAGCAACCCGTCAGATTAAGCAGCTTTGCCCTGGTGCAAAGATTAGTGGAGGCGTAAGTAATATCTCTTTTTCTTTTCGTGGGAATAATGTAGTACGAGAAGCGATGCACTCCGCATTCTTGTACCATGCTATCCAGGCAGGAATGGATATGGGGATTGTTAATGCTGGAATGGTAGAAGTATACGAAGAGATTCCAAAAGAATTATTAACACTTGTTGAAGACGTACTTTTCAATCGTAGTGAAAATGCTACCGAAGCTTTAACGGATTATGCAGCGCGGGTAAAAGGTGGTGGACGAACGCTTCAAAAAGATATGAGTTGGCGAGAAACTTCCGTTCAGGAACGTCTCAAACATGCTTTAGTAAAAGGCATAACAGAGTTCATAGAAGAAGACACCGAAGAAGCTCGCCAAAAACATGCTGCACCATTAGAGGTCATAGAAGGCCCACTGATGGATGGGATGAATGTAGTGGGGGATCTATTCGGAGCAGGTAAGATGTTCTTACCACAAGTGGTGAAGAGTGCCCGGGTAATGAAAAAAGCGGTGGCATATCTCACCCCATTTATTGAAGAAGAGAAAAGAGCAGGAGGCGGAACAATTCAAGCAAAAGGAAAAATACTTTTAGCAACCGTTAAAGGAGATGTACATGACATCGGAAAAAATATCGTAGGCGTCGTACTCGGGTGCAATAATTATGACATTGTTGATTTAGGTGTTATGGTATCTGCTGCCCAAATACTAAAAACAGCTCGAGAGGAGCAAGTTGACATCATCGGATTAAGTGGATTAATAACCCCCTCGCTAGACGAGATGGTATATGTAGCTAAAGAGATGGAGCGTCAAGGATTTAAGGTCCCCCTATTGATAGGAGGCGCTACTACCTCAAAAACGCATACTGCGGTCAAGATCGAACCACAATATAGTGGTGCAACCGTACATGTACTAGATGCTTCAAGAAGTGTCGCCGTGGCAAGTTCCTTACTCAGCGAAAATGAGGACGCCAAAAACAATTACATCCTGGATATCAAAAAAGACTATAATCGCGTACGGGAGTTGCGGGGTAACCGAAAATCAAATAAAAAATATATCTCCCTTAAAAAGGCCAGAGCGAACAAAATTCAATTAGACTGGGAGAACTACCTTCCTCCTGTACCTAAATTTACAGGTATAAAAGTCTTTGACGATTACAGTTTAGAAGAGCTAACAGAATACATCGACTGGACGCCATTTTTTGCAACCTGGCAACTACGTGGTAAGTTTCCCGCCATCTTAGAAGATGAGATAGTAGGGGAGGAGTGTAAAAAACTATATAATGATGCCAGAAGCATGTTACGTCAAATCATCGACGAAAAGTGGCTTACAGCAAAAGCGGTCATCGGATTATTCCCAGCGAACAGCATTAATGATGACGACATAGAAATATATGCAGATGATGAACGCTCTGAAGTCCAATTTGTATTAAACAACCTACGGCAACAACGCCAAAAGGCTCCAGGGCAGACCAACAATTGTTTAAGTGATTTTATTGCGCCTAAGGCTGCCGTCTCGATATCTGCCTCCGGCGAAGCGCCAGCAGGAGCCTCAATCAAGGATTATATCGGTGCCTTCGCAGTAACCTCAGGTATTGGGATTGAAAAACAGCTGGAAAAATTCGCAGCCGATCATGATGACTATAACAGTATTCTCTTAAAAGCTCTAGCTGACCGCCTTGCCGAAGCCTTCGCAGAGCGCATGCACGAACGTGTCCGCAAAGAATTCTGGGGATATGCCAATGATGAGCAACTAGACAACGAGTCTCTTATTTCAGAGCAATATAAAGGTATCCGCCCAGCGCCGGGCTATCCTGCCTGTCCTGAGCATACCGAAAAAGCAAAGTTATTCGAACTACTTGATGTAGAAGC